>JBOHXA010000484.1:0-3027 GCA_050737335.1 Limisphaerales bacterium
GCCCTGGTCGTTATCTACGGCATTTATTTTTTGAAAAAACTGAAGAAAATAAGCTATCTATGAAAATCTTTCGTAAAATGGTTTTGGCCGCGGCCCTGGCGGGGTTCTCGCCAACGCCGCTATTGGCCTGCGCCGCCTGTTATGGAAAATCCAGCGATCCCCTTGCCTACGGCATGAATTGGGGCATTTTCACGCTCCTGGGCATCGTCGCCCTGATGTTGACGTCCATCGCCACGTTCTTTTTTTTCCTGATCCGCCGCGAAACGACCGCGCACCAGAACGATGAGACCCTGGAACATTTGCCGGCCGGGGAAAGCATGTCGGGGGCTGAAGTATGAAGGCATTTATAGCATGGTGGGCCAAGGTACTGGGTTTGCCTCCACTGGCGTCCTCGAACGGACAGGACGTGGACAACCTGATCATCTACGTGCATTGGCTGATGCTCCTGCTGTTTATCGGGTGGATTATTTATTTCGGCTATGCCGTCTGGCGTTTTCATCACAAGCGCAATCCCAAGGCCGATTATCACGGCGTCCGCAATCACGCCTCCAATTACATCGAACTGATTGTCGCCCTCATCGAGGCGGTCCTTCTGGTCTGCGTGGCCGTGCCTTTGTGGGCCAAAGCGGTGGACAAGTTTCCGCCCGCCAGCAAGTCCACGGTCGTCCAGGTGGTGGCCCAACAGTATGCCTGGAATTTCCGGTATCCCGGACCCGACGGCATTTTCGGCCACCAGGATATGAAGTTTGTCAGCGAAACGAACGTCTTTGGGGTTGACCCCACCGACCCAAATGGCAGGGACGATATTCAGACGCTCAACGATATCCGGGTTCCCGTCAATAAACCCGTCATCCTGTATGTCAGTTCCAAGGACGTGATCCATTCGCTCAAAATCATCTCCATGCGCGTCTGCCAGGATGCCATTCCCGGCCTTCGCATTCCGGTTTGGTTTACACCCACGGAGATCGGACGTTATCAGATCAATTGCGCCCAGCTTTGCGGCCCCGGACACGATTCAATGAGCGGAGGCTATCTCACGGTCCTCAGCCAGGCCGACTACAACAAGTGGATTCAATCCAAATCCGCCGCGCCCGCCGCTTCAAGCTTTGAATGAGCCGACCTGAAAATGGGGCAAAACAGGAGCTGCATGACGCCGGCGCGAATGTCTGGCGTCAGGCGGTCCGTCATGATTGTATATAAAGTGTTATGGCCGATAAGCCCAAGACATTGCCTCGTTCGTTGTGGATTGGAATAATTTTCCTGCTCGCTTTCCTCTGTCTCGCGTGTCTGCTCGCCCTGGCGGCGATGCAAAACCGGCAGCCTCCTTTGCCGGTCTATGGCCAGATCGCCAACTTCACCCTGACCAATCAGGATAACAGGGTCACGACGCTCGCCGACCTGACCAATCACGTTTGGGTGGCTGACATTATCTTCACGCGCTGCGCGGGCCAATGTCCGCGCATGACCCAACAAATGAAATCGCTTCAGGATGCATTGTCAAAAGACGGCAACGTGCGGTTGGTCACCCTCACGACAGACCCCGGGTATGACTCGCCGTCCATATTGAAACGTTACGGCGAACGCTTCGGGGCCGACTTCGATCGGTGGATGTTTCTGACCGGGACCGAGAGACAGATCGCGGGTCTGGCGGCCAATAGCTTGAAACTGAGCGCGAAGCCGATCGCGCAGGCCAACCAAAAAACTCCCGTGGACTTGTTTATCCATTCGACCATTTTTGTTCTGGTGGACAAACATGCGCGGATGCGCGGCATCTACCAAACCGGCGGAGAAGGCGTGAACTGGAAAAGCCAGACCCGCCCTGCCCTCCTTTCCGCCGTTCATCGGCTGGAGCATGCGTCGTGAACATTTATGAGTTGCCGGCTCTCAATGCTTCGCTCAACGCTCTCAGCGCCTGCCTGCTGACCGCCGGCTTTATTTTCATTCGCCAAAAGAAAGTTGTCCCACACCGCAACTGCATGATTTCCGCATTTTGCGTTTCGGTGCTTTTTTTGATTTGTTATCTCGGCTATCACAGTTATCTGGCGCTGGCGCTTCACCGCGGGCCCACTCGCTTTCTAAATCCCTCCTGGTTTCGCCCCATTTACCTGTTCATCCTCACCACCCATAGCATTCTAGCCATGGTCATCGTGCCGATGGTTTTGATCACCCTGAGCCGCGGCCTTCGTGAGCGGTTTGACCATCATAGAAAAATCGCGCGGTGGACCTGGCCCATCTGGATGTATGTCTCCATCACGGGTGTGCTTGTTTATCTTTTGCTTTATCAGATTTTTCCGCAAAAATTACCTTCATGAGCGCCATTGCGAATGTCGCCATTCATTCGAGCCAGTTTCCCGAACCGATCCGCCGGGACTTGCACCAATCCCTCCGCGCGCGCCGCGTCGCCCATAAATTCCACTACGATAGTGTCAAGCAAACCCAGAAATGGCTGGCCCTGCATCGGGAATATTCCCCCTCCCGCGCCAGCGCAAATTGCCGCGCCATTTACGAATCCTGTTTTGAAGCCGTCGCCCGGGAGGTCAACGGCGGCAAGCTACACGTCATCGGCCTGGGTTGCGGCGGCGGGAAGAAAGACAGCGGTTTGCTCACGGCCCTAAAGCGCCGAGGCGGCGATCTTTTTTATACGCCTTGCGACGTGGCTTCCGCCATGGCGCTGACCGCGCGCCATTCGGCGCTGTCTGTCCTCCCTCAAACGCGCATTTTCCCGCTGGTCTGCGACCTTCAAAAGGCAACCGATTTGACGTCCGCTTTGAATACGGCGCCCCATGGACGCGCCCGCCGCGTCATTACCTTTTTTGGAATGATCCCCAATTTCGAACCGCGCACGATCTTGCCCAAGCTGGCTTCGTTGGTTCGGCACGGGGACATTTTACTATTCAGCGCGAATCTCGCCCCCGGAGACGACTACGCGGCGGGCGTCAAGCGTGTTCTTCCCCAGTATGACAATTCGCTCACCCGTGACTGGCTGCTGACGTTTCTTCTGGATATTGGAGTTTCCAGGGCTGATGG
>JBOHXA010000485.1:0-1476 GCA_050737335.1 Limisphaerales bacterium
GCCGCGGTGCCTCGCGATTTCAACGTTTGTTACGTTTGACCTTTTCAGGTTTCAGAAGCGCGCTCTCGATGGACGAGCGCAACTCCCCAGCTTTAATTTCCGCTTCCCGCAGCTTTTTTTTGCTGCTTTGGATCCGCTTCTTCAAGCCTTCCAGGTCCTTTTCCAGGTCTGAACTTTCTTTTCCCATATGGATGCCTTTTTAGTGACGCTGCTCCGACAAGGAAACTTTGCCTGATTCCAGCCCAAACATGATACGAAGCGCATTCACCGTCAAGGCTTTAGTTTCGGAAGAATTTCAATCTTCACAGGCGGCCAGGCCCGTTCGGGCCGAGCGACATCTTCCGCCTCGAACCTGGACGATGTCGGGTGTTTGTATGTCTGATTTTCGCGGATATTTCCCGGCCTGCGCCTTTGAGCCTCATCGCGCCTCGTTTTGTTTGGATTTCGGCATTGACGGCCGGATGCGGGCCGGGTTAGGATGGGCGGCTCGTTTAACGAGAAAATATTGTGAATATCTCCGTTGAAAATCTGGCCCCGTGCAAAAAGCTGATGCGGGTGGAAGTGGAAGCCACAGTCGTGGACGCGGCGTTCGATTCGGCGCTCAAAGAGTTTCAAAAGATGGCGGCGCTGCCTGGCTTTCGCCCAGGCAAAGCCCCGCGGGAACTGGTTCTCAAAAAGTACAACTCCGAAATCACCGACGAAGCCCGCCGCAAAGTCATTGGAGAAAATTATCGCAAGGCGGTTGAGGAAAAGAAGTTCAAGGTCGTGGGCCAGCCGGACATCGAAGAAATCACGTTTGCGCGCGGGCAAAACCTGCAATTCGCAGCGACAATAGAAACGGCGCCGGAGTTCGAGCTTCCTGAATACAAGGGCCTGACCGTCCAGCGGCCGGAAAAGTCCGTCACGGACGCGGACGTGGAGCGGGCGATCCAGACGCTGGCGCAACAGCACGTGAAATTTGAAACCGTCCAGCGGGAACTGCGCATGGGCGACGTGGCGGTGGTCAACTATGGCGGCACTTGCGATGGCAAACCCATTACCGAGACCGCGCCCACCGCGCCTGGATTGACGGAAAAGAAAAATTTCTGGCTGGACATCGAACCGAACGCATTTATCGAGGGATTTGCCGCGCAACTGGTCGGCGCCCTGGCGGGGCAGAAGCGGACGGTGACGGTGGATTTTCCCGCCGATTTCGTGACCCGGGAATTGCAAAACAAGAAGGGTGTTTTTGAAGTGGAAATCCTCGAGATCAAGGAAAAAATCCCGCCGCCCATTGACGACGAGCTTGCCAAAAAGTACGGCGCGGAAAACCTCGAGAAACTTCGCGCGGGCGTCCGCGTGGACCTGGAACGGGAACTTAAATATTCGCAATCGCGCTTCGTTCGCAGCCGGATGGTGCGCTCCCTGCTGGACCGGGCCAAATTTGACCTGCCCGAAACAACCGTGGTGAATGTCCGCCGCGACGTCGTTTACAAT
>JBOHXA010000486.1:0-21760 GCA_050737335.1 Limisphaerales bacterium
AGAACACCATGTTGCTGGTGGCGTCACCCGCCGCCACATCGTTGGTCTCCACCGCCGCGGCGATGATCACCGTATCGCCATAGCTCGAAGGATCTTCGTCGCTGCTTATGACAATCTCATTGGTCGCACCCGTTGTTGAAGACTGGGCACGCGCCATCATCACTGGCGCCATAACAGCCAATGCCAATGTTGTCAGGAAAAAAAACGAAATGAAATTATGGGACGCTGCTTCCTTCATCTTGCGGCTCCAGCCCAACGGTCACAGCGTAAGATAGCGAATTAACCAGGAAGGCAGACGTTTTAACGACGATCATCCGAGAGCGGCACTGGGTCGGCTCTCTTTGGCGGAAGATTTTGTCCACGCGGCGTTTTGAGCAAAAAAGCTTGAGATTTGGCCGGCCACATAAGAAATCATTTCATCCGTCATCTCCGGAAAGATGGGCAAGGAAAGGATTCGTGACTGATTGGCAAAAGCGACCGGGAATTCTTCAGGCCTGTGACCGAGATACCCGTACGCCGGATAAAATGGCAGCGCTTTGGGATAGTTCAGGACAGTGGCAATACCGGCGGTGGTCAGATGCTTTCTTAAGGCGTCGCGCCTGCCTGTGCGAATGACGTAAAGGTGATAAACATGATCACGACCGGGGGCGACTTTAGGTGTCACAATGTCACCGACTCCCTCAAGCAATTCGTTATATCGGGCCGCGACCCGCCGCCGCGCCTCGGTCCAGGCAGCCAGATGAGGCAGTTTGACATTCAGGATCGCGCCTTGCAACCCGTCCATGCGGCTGTTAATGCCTTCCATAATATGTTCGCCTTTGCCGCCATGCCGGGCGAATGTCGTCATCCAATCGGCCAATTGGGTGTCATTCGTCACAGCGCAACCAGCGTCACCATAGGCGCCGAGATTTTTCCCGGGATAAAATGAGAACGTTGCGGCGTTGCCAAAGGTTCCCACAAGCCTGCCCTTGAATTGGGCCAGGTGCGCCTGCGCGCAATCTTCAATCACCCAAAGTTTGTATTTCCTGGCAATGGCCATGATGGCATCCATGTCTACCGCCTGACCGTAGAGATGAACCGGAATAATTCCGACCGTTCGCGAAGTGATTTTACCCTCAATTAACGCAGGATCCATGGTGAACGTCTCGCTGTCCGTATCACAAAAGACAACTCGCCCGCGAGCCTGGGTAATCGTTTCCGAAGTGGAAATCCATGAATGCGCCGTCGTGATGACTTCGTCGTCGTGCTTTAGACCCAGCCCTCGCATCGCTATATAAAGGGCATCGGTTCCATTGGCGCAGGAAATACAATGCTTGATCCCGAGCGTTTTGGCCCAGGCTTGCTCAAATGCATCCACTTGCGGCCCGCGGATGTAGTTGGACTGTATGATGACGTCGGCAATGGCCGCGTCGATTTCGCGTTTCATGCTCAAATATTGAGCGTGCAAATCAACAAAAGGTACTTTCATCGGGTGTTTGATTGAGAAGAATGACGCCGTTGAACGCGACATCCATACAATGGAATCTTAGACTGGCCTTAAAATAGCGCGTACTGGCCGCAGCGGTTTTGGGAATGGGTAACGACGGAGCAAACGCGCGGGATTGCCGGCGTAAATTCCGGGTTCAGTAATATTTTTTGTGATCACCGATCCGGCGCCGATAACAACATGATCGCAAATTGTCACCGGCAAAATCGTTGCATTGGTCCCGATACTGACATGACTGCCGACCCTGGTAGCAGCCCACAGACTGCGGTCCCCTTTCGCCGGTCCACCAGTCTTAAAGAGATCATTGATAAACATCGCGCCATGAGATATGACACAGTCATCGCCAATCATTACAAGGTCGCACACAAACGCGTGTGATTGGATTCGGCAACGTCTTCCGACGACCGCCCCGCGCTGAATCTCAACAAATGGACCAATGAATGTATCATCGCCAATAGAACAGCTGTACAGGTTCGCCGGTTCGATAACGGTGACGTTTTCTCCAAACGTCACGTCCACGATACCGCTCTTTCGGATTCTTGGTTTGTTCATAAATGACTACTTTGAGCCGTTCATGCGGGCGCGCTCCAAAATGGCCACAACCTCGCGCGCATGATGCACCCCCGTTAGTGGCGTGGTTCTATTTCTAACGCAATCAATGAAATGTTCTGCTTCCATCCGCAGGGGCTCGATGAATTTGACCTGTGGAAGGAGGATATCACCGCTGCGATAGTTAAATTGCGGGGGCCGAGGATGGTCGAAATCCATGTTTTCACCCAAGACAGCGCGGCGGTCAATTCCTTTGTCGTAAATAGCAATCTTGTCGTCCGCGACGTCGTCATAGACGACCATTTTTTTCGAACCGACCACAATCATTTTCCGCACTTTTTGCGGATCCAGCCAGCTAACATGGATGTTGGCCATGATTTTTCCAGGATAGGTCAGGCTTAGGAAAACCACGTCATCAATGCCCTCCTGCATGTAAGCCATACCCTGGCGCGCCACAGAAACGGGCTCAGGGTTTCCGAGCCAGTATTGAATAATGCTAATATCGTGCGGCGCGAAATTCCAAAGGGCGTCTATGTCCGAACGGATGCGGCCCAGGTTGAGGCGCTGGCTGTAAACGTAACGGATCTCACCTAATTCGCCGTCGTCAATCAGCTTCTTGACATAACGAACCGCACAGTTGTAAATGAAAGTGTGGCCCGCCATCACGGTCAGTTTTTTTTCCGCCGCGACACGGGCGAGTTCATCCACCTCCGCAGCCGTCGTTGCCAGCGGTTTTTCCACGAAAATATGCTTGCCCGCCTCAAGCGCGGCCATACCGAGTCGAAAATGGCTTGCCGCCGGAGTCGCAATCACGACGGCGTCAATTTCGGGGTCCGCCAGAATGGTCGTAGGATCCGCCACGGCGGTAGTCCTGGGAAAATTGGCCTCCACGAATCCGCGTCGTTCGGCGCTCGCGTCCACAACGTATTTAACGTGGCAGTCTTTCAACGCTGAAAAATTGCGCAGGAGATTCGGCCCCCAATAACCGCACCCGATTTGGGCGATGACAAACTTATCCTTCATGGTTCTGTTTCGGCTGGATTCAAGAAAATTTTATGCAGCCAGCCGGATTTCGCCGCCGTCATTCACCGAAGTCTCCGAATACTTGTCTCCATTGCCCTCTGGATAATAAGTACGCACCCGCAACCCCGGCAGGCGCGGCCGGCCATCAGCTGGAATTCTGACTTTGATTGTGTCTGAGGTCCGTTCGAAAACGGCCGCGCGCCGTTTGCGAAACCATGACACTGCTCGCCCCGCCGTCAAAAAGCAGGCTCCACGGGCTCGCAATTGTTCAAGTAACTCTTGATAGGGGCCGTCCCACAGTCGCTCGGGGGCGATGCTGCGATCATGCCAGTTCACCGTCAAGGCGCCCCCAAAATGCATTGCGTTCTCAATCAGTGGGCGAATGGCCTCGTGCGCTCGCTCGGGCGTCAGATTCAGATAGTTCGGATAAAACAACGCGGTGTCCATCACGTGCATGGGAAGTTCCATCAGCGTGGCCGTTGTCAGCGGTTTAAAGACTTGCGTCGTTCCGGCGCGATACCCGATTGTCTGGTTGTATCCCAATGTGGAATCGTAGCTGAATCCAGCCGCTTCCAAAATCGAGGGTGAATGTTCATCAAAATACAGCCAGTGCATGCGTACGCCGGTCTCGGCAGCGCCGGTAAGTCCGCAAACAATTTCCTGTTCCTCTCTTCCGGCGGCACTGTCGCGCCAGGCGTCAATTCCATGAACACCAATCTCGTCTCCCGCAAATTGCAACTTCTTAAGAACATCCGAATATTCCATTGCATCGTAACTTGCAGCGCGGCGGCGCGGCCGCTTTCCCCGGCTATCGATGCCCGGCTCGCCTCTTTTGGGAATCACAAAGAAGGTTGAATTCTGTTCTTTCTCTATCTCGCGGTAACGGTCAGGTTGGTTCCAAAAGTCGGCTGCCAATCCGAGTTGAACCAGCGGAAGCCTGGCTACCGCAAGCCAATTGGCCCGGGCCTGCCGCCAGTCTTTTTTGCCCCGCCAAACGTCGAGGATCGAACCCATTGTGGCCCGGTAGAGAAATCCAAGCATTGTGTGATCAAATTTGTGGTTGCGAATACCGAGATGGTCCATGTCGTGCGTCAGGCAGGTAATAAAATTATGACCATCAGGCACCGGAGGTATTTCAACGATCGGAATGGAACACATGAGAATCAAGCTGCGCAACAATGCGATGTGCAGTTCCAGAGTCGGTATGGCGGCGTGTCCGGCGGGCTGGCCCTGCGTCAGAAGATATTTAAATTCCTGGAACAAATCGAATCCGATGCGAATAACCGTTTGCCCCCCACGGACCGTCGTCAGGGCCACTGCCCCGCATGCGGAGTCATGTGTCAATAGGCCAGGCACGGAACTTTCAAACACGAGACAATTCCCATAAATGGGAATGCGGGTTCTTCCGTATAAAACCATCCCTCCCGATTGGCGCGATCGAATTTTCGTGGCAATGGCACGGTCGAAAGAATTTTCGACGCTACCAAATGCGATCACCACCTTTCCAGAGCCGGTAGGGATCGCATCCGTCGCGCAGAGCACCACAGAATATT
Source organism: Limisphaerales bacterium (assembly GCA_050737335.1). Lineage (GTDB taxonomy): Bacteria > Verrucomicrobiota > Verrucomicrobiia > Limisphaerales > UBA11358 > UBA11358. The sequence continues at coordinate 4,612 of JBOHXA010000486.1, forward strand.
CGCAATCGCCGCGGTAAAACTCCCACGGGGTTTTGAATAATTCAAAAAATTCACGCACCGCCGGGTGGTCTTCTTCTTGAGCTAGAACCGCGATCATTGCTGTCTTTTTTATTACCCGTCAAGAACCGTCGCTCCTGTTACCCTATGGACCGCGCCCGAACCAAATCTGCCACGGCACTAATAAACCCGCCTTTTTCGCGTTTCCATCGGTGCGCCAAATAGACGTCCTGGCCGCGGGAAACGATTTGCTCAACCTCGGCGGGATGGAAAAAGGCATATTCAATCTGCCGGGCGAGGTCTTGAGCGTTTCCCAGTTCAAAATACAGAATATCTTGCGGCCCAAAATAATCCTGGATTCCCCGCGCGCGCGGGGCGATCACGGCTTTGCCGCGGGCCAAATACTCAAAAATCCTCGTGGGGGTATTCATTTCAGTGAACAAGCTGCGCCGGTTCGGGATGATGCCGATGTCGCACGTATCAATCGTCGCGGCAATTTGCCGTTGGTTTTGCTTGCCCAACCAGGAAACGGCGCCATCTAATCCGCGCTCACGGACCGAGTTCATCACCTGATCCAAAAACGAATTGTTATTGCCACAGATGATGAGCGTTGCGCCGGGAATGGATCGCCTCGCCATCTCGAATGCATCCACAGCCAGATCCAGTCCGTTTCGTGGGAATATGGACCCATGATACATGATGACAAAGGGCTGATTCCCCCCCCCTTTTTCCGATTTCCGCGAATTGACCGGTTCAAAGGCGAAAATTTGTTCGTCCGGAGTATTCATCACAATGTGAACTTTTTTCGGCAGACAGCTCCTGGAAGTGTAAATGCGCTTCGACGCTTCATTCACAGTCAGGACAAGATCCGCAAATCCGATACTCCATTTTTCCAGCCGTTTGAGCAGCCGAACAAGACGGCTTTGGGGCGATATTTTGAAAATCGTCATCATCAATTCCGGCATCGGATCATGAAGATCCAATATGATATTTGCGCCCAAAAGGCGCGGGACCAAGGCGCTGAAAACAAGAATGTCCGGCATGTTATGGACGTGGACTAAATGATACCGGCGGCTCAGACAACGGCGGCTCAAAAAGGTGAAAGCCGCCAAAATAAAAGCTCCGTACTGAAAGACATACCCCGCTTTGCCGCCACGGCGGCGTTTAAGGGATAGTCGGAAAATATTCACGCCACCAATGCTCTCGCACCGCGGTTCATTGCAATCTCCACGCAGGCAAAATACGTCCACAACCATGCCCTTTTGCGCCAACGCCTCTGCGGCTCGTCGAGGCCGCGGATCAGCAGGGTATTCTGAAAAGAGGAGAACCGCGGCCCGGCGCCCCTGAAAAAAGTGTTCCTCCTGCGGCTCATCCTGCTCCACCGTCATAATCGGGTGCCCGCCGGTGGTGACCGAGGGGGATTCGGGAACGGTCTGGATCGGAACCGACACGCCGCCCCCCCGAGCAACAGACTTGACTGCGGGTGAGCCATTGACTTCCACTGAAACAAGGTTGCGCGGTAAAACAGCGGCGGGACATTCTGACCATCCGAATCTCCCGGTTTCCGCTGAGGCTTCCTTATGGCAACAAACGTGGTCGGCTACCTGTCCGGGAAGCGCTTGCCAGTACAAGCCTGCATAGTTCACCCGCACATAATCGAGAAACCGTTTATAATGCGCTATTGGGTATTCACGCGACGCGCAATTTTCGCCTTCCATGGCCATATAGTCCGGGTGCGTATTTAACAACACCATGCCGCCGCGTTCAGCGATCCAATCCAGTTTATTAATCCAAATGTCCGGCTGGTGTTCCTGAAGCAGCAGGTAAAGAGTCGAATCCTGGGGCAATGTATAAGGAAGCTCAACATAGCCATTCCGCCCATCGGTCCCGGATGTCCGGGCAACCCAGAACGGAAAGATCGTGCCAACGTCGTCGGGCTGCGGCTCGAAAGGGTCCGTATCGAAAGTGCAGGATGAATAATCAATATCCAAATCATGCATCCAGTCCTGATTGTGAAACATGAATGCGGACCGGAACCCTCGCGCGTCCCATGCATGCAAATACCGGTTTATTTGAGGCGCGCTGTTCTGAAATGTCTCGCGACTTTTAAAAAGCTTTCCGTCATGTTTTAAGTCCTGGACGCCTATTTCAAATCCGTCATGGCGCAAGTCCTCAAGCAGTGTCCGCGATACATTGTAATCAGCTTCTGGAATAAAATTAAAGGATGAACGGAATCCCATCCGCATTTCCATCTGCATCAATTGGCGGCATTTGCCCAATCCGCGCGCGCTCTCGACATCATGCGTCAGAACCAGCGCAAATTTCTTTTCATTCGGCCAACCCGGCCAGTCGGCGGGACGATGTCCTGCGGACGCCTTGATTGGCCAAATATCCTGAGTTGATTTGCGTGTTCGTCGGGCGACCGTGCGGCGCAATGCCATTCGCAAGCGCCAGGGAAGATACGGCTTCAGACCGTAATAAATGCGGCTCATTGGCATAACAAAACAAACGGGGCGGGGATTTGAAACCTTCGCACTCTCTAACGGAACGAGCGGCTCATTCTCGCGCAGGCTCACTTCTCGTTTAGAAATTCCTCCTGCAATTGCTTTGGAACGTATTGCCACGTCTTGTTCAACACGACGCCAACGGTGGCGCCCACCTCCGTCAGCCAGGCACTTGACTGTTCAGCGATTTCCCGACCGGTCTTCTCCGATTCGATGACCAGGAGGGTAATGTCCATGAAGCGCGCCAGGTGCGATGTCACACTCGCGGGACTTACCACGGGCATGTCAAAAATAATATAGTCATAGTCACTGGCCTTAAGTCTGGGCACCAGGGTCGTGAATCGTTTAGGAAGCGCCTCACATAACCCTTCGTCGCTGGTATTCCCATTGACGACGTACAAATTCCGCTGGACCAGCGCGTTTTTCTTCGTTTCATCGGCCAGTACCGTGTCCAGGCCGCAACAGGCTCTGCCTTTATAAAACTGTCGGGCCGCACCATTCTCCAAATTCATATCCACCAACAAGACGTTCCCCTCTCCAGTCTCGGACAACGACGCCGCCAAACCACTGGCGATCGTGCTGACTCCGGCGGCCCTTCCCGCGCCAGTCAGCGCGACGAATTTGGGTTTGTGGGTAAATCCCTTCACTTCAAAATACAAAATGAGCCGCTCCCGCAAAGCCTGATGAAATGGTTGCAGCAAAGGATTTTGTTCCCATGAAACCACGTGGCCATTGCCATTCTGAGCAGATGACTGGCTCTTTGCTATTTCGGGGCCAGCAGGCCCGCGACCATTAAATGTCAATCGGAGTCTCTCTACAGTCCTGGCCAAACCCGTATAACCGTTTTGATTCACATTCGGAATGGAAACAAAAAGCGGTAATTTCAATCGGCGCTCCACTTCAACAGGACGTTTCACCGAGCGATCAAGCACCATTTCCATCATAAATGCCCACGCCAAACCACCAAGAATACCGGCCATTGCAGCCATGCCCATCGTCTTATAGGTTTTTTTCCAGTCCTGAGAAGGTGGAGAAGGATCTTGTACAAGCCGAATGGCGGGTGACTTGCGGGGATCGAGGGATTCTTCTATATGGGATGATTCAAGGCTTTCTGAAAGATTCTGATAATTCGCCTTCAGGATGGACTCGGTCTGTTGCAGTTGCGCCATGGCTGGCGCCAAATTGTTCAGGTTGGTCGCCTGCGTCTGAAGATTGGCCAATTGCGCCTGCCATGCCTGAGTTTTCGCCTTGAGCGCCACAATTTGAGCCAGTTGGGTCCGGGGATCCGTCGCGACGTCCACGCCCGGCGCGCCGCTGGAAAATGAGGGAATCGGGGCCAGCGCGGCTATTTGCGGATATTTCCTTTCTAGAGCGTCTTTTTCCATTTCCCTGGTGGCAATTTGTTCCTTTACATTCTCAAGTAGAGTGTTGCTTCCTGTAAAGGCCTCGACCAGATAATCCTGCTCCCTTTTACGGAAACTGTTTAAGCTGGCGCAAATGTCGGCGTAGGCGTCTATCTCATTCTGGGGAATCGTCGCCGGCAATCGGTTGGTCGCTGTCAAGTCGAACGATTGCCTGCCGCTGGTTTGCTTCATCGCCGCTTCGTCGGCGGACAAATCCGCCTGCGCATTCAGGATGTCAGCGCGAACCGTCGAAAGTTGCGCGTTCAAAGCCGTTTGAGAATCGTCCAGGTTGATGATGTGATATTTGTTTTTCAAATCCGCCAGTTGCTGTTCGGTCGCAGTGAGTCGCACATTCAATTCGGACTGCTCCATCATCAAAGCCTCCTCAACTTGTCCGCCTGCCGAATGGATGTCATAATCCTTTTGAAGATACGCGTTAATAACCGACTCCAGGAGTGGCTGAACGACCCTCGGGTCCGGGTGCTTGAGCGTGACAATGATCACACTGCTACGTTCGTCTGCGGGTTCCGCGTCCAGATTGCCGTGAATGAAGGCTGCCGCCCGCAGGGCCGAGGCTGGCCCGCCCATTTTTGCGAGAACAGTCGAGGGACCGATATTCGAAGCAGCCAGTTCCGCCACGTCCCAACTCGTCAAAATTTTAATTTCCGAGTTAATAACGTCTTCGCCATCCGAATCGGGAACAATCACCCGATTGTCCCCCTGCGGCACCCATGGGTTGGGCCCAGGAACATACTTGACTAACAATTCAGCTTGCGATTCATACAATGGCATTTTCGCGTGATGAATTATCGCCGCCGCCAGCAGTCCGGCGACCGAAGTAAGGATAATTTTCCACTTGTGCCGGAAAATGATGTAATAGACTTCCCCTAACGACAATCCCGGCGGGGGGGTGGGACCTTGGCGGTTATTGTTCATGTAATGCCCGTTTTAAATGATAGACAGACTCTGCGCCGAATGTGCTCAAGCCAAATGCCGATACAAGGCCGAACCAATCAGCCGTGACAGACCCAAAGGCAACGCGCGAAATACGCGGTTGTGCCATCCCACCGCCCCGTCCCTTCCCGCGACGAAAGTGTCCCGTCGCAAATCGTATTTCACGTATTCAATTTTGCGTTCCTGCGCTCCCCAGTTCAGCTTGAATCCTCTTAGACCTTCATTGGCCAAAGAAGTCCTGCCCAGGTCCAGCGTCCTGGCGCCATTGCGGCACAGATGTTTGATCGCTTCCCACATCACCAGATTGGGTCCTCGCATCCGCTGGCAGCAATCATCCGAGGCGCCAAATTTGTAAACGGCCGACGCGCCAGATTGAAAATACACGGAAGCCGCGACCGGTCGGTCCTCGTATCTGGCGATCACTACCATGCCCTGATCACGCGAAAGAATATGTCGCCAAATGTTTTTGAAGAAACTGAACGGCTGCGGCGGCAGACCATGCTTCCGCCGCGTTTTGCAGTGCAAGAAATAGAATGTTTCCACAGCCTTCATTCCTCCGGACACGGTCGCGGTCAATCCGCTTTTTTCAGCCTTTCGAATAGCCGTTCGCGTTGAACCATTCATGGCCGCAAACACGGCGTCTTCCCCTTTGTCCAGATTCAGACGATGCCCGTAAAATGAAACCGCAGTCGGCGCGATGGGAAACAGTGTGCCGCCTCCGCGGAATTCGATGGATTTCCATCCTCTGGATTTTCCCATCGCAACCGCGCTTTGGATCAACCGATGCGCCCAAACGCAGTCCTCGTAAAGCGGACCGCATTCGTCCGTAAAGGGCAACGCAATTCCCCGGCGTCCGGTTAGCCGGCTATCCACCTCCATGAGCGGGAGCAGAGCCTGTACAACTCCCGATTCTTCCACAGTCAAATAGGCCGGCGTGTAGCCGTAAGCGCCCACGAGCGTTTTTGCCCACGCGGCGGTGTGGAAAAAAGAATGATCTGAAAAGCCGCCCAATAATGCGCCCCAACCCGGGAACTTCACGGGATTAACCACATGCGGGGTACATGCCACTGCGCGTCCTGCCGCTGAACCAATCCCCTGGCTGGTCAGAAAACTATATGCCACGGTGGCCATGTCCGCCTGTCAGCGTTGCATGAACACGGTCAGTATCCGCAACATTGCATCCGAGGGACCGAATCCGCCGGGCCGGGTTTCCGGCCACCACCGCACTTGGAGGCACGTCCCGGACCACAACGCTGCCTGCACCAATCAAGGCATTTTCGCCGATCGTAATTCCGCAAAGGAGGGTTGCGCCTGAACCGATCGAGGCCCCCCGCTTGACCAGCGTAGTGAGGCACTTCCAATCCGACCCGGTTTGCAACTGCCCATCTCCATTGGTCGCTCGCGGATACAGATCGTTCGTGAACGTCACGTTGTGACCCACGAAAACGTCATCCTCAAGGAGTACCCCCTGGCAAAGGAAGCTGTGACTTGAAATCTTGCAGCGGTTCCCAATTCTGACTCCCTTTTGAATTTCTACAAATGGTCCTACCTTCACGTCATCTCCCAGTTCACACCCGTAAAGATTCGCGTAGCCGAACAGCTGCACATTTCTGCCAAACTTTACGTCCGGCGCAATTAGAACATAGGGCCCATACTTTGCATCCATAAATCCATTTCTAAAATTTGATTTCCGAGTCGAAAGCGATTGTGACTCATCGCCTGAAAATCAAATTCCCCCGTGCGTCACAACCGCATCATGTCCATTGCCATTGTGACCTTTGGACGCCAACAGCGGGTCGCTAGCCGGGTGGATGACAGGCACGATCCGTTCCCCATTTTTCCGGGGTTCCGCGAGACTGATAGGGGCCCCGTTGCGTTTGAGGGAATCCGATGATGCTTCTAGTATTCTCACCAGGTCCAAACCCTGTCGCCCATCGGTGAGCGGTTGACTGCCGTCACGGATGCAATCCAGGAAATGTTGGCATTCTGCCTTCAACGGTTCCTCCTGCTTGATATAGGGCGCGTACATGTCGCCATAGTGGTAGGCGTAGTGGAATTCGGCGAATGTGTCATAGTGCGGCGGCCGTTCCACCCGCGCGTCAAAAATCCGGATTTTTTCCAACTGCGTCACATCGTCGTAAACGATCATTCGCCGGCTGCCGACGATAGTCATCTCCCGCACCTTTCTCGGGTCCAGCCAACTGCTATGGATAATCGCCGTTCGTTGTTTGGGAAACGTCAGGCACATGGAAGTAACATCTTCGACTCCTGGAGTGACGTGGGCGCTGCCCCGGCAATTCACCATCACAGGCATTTCCCCCATAATATAAAGCGCGATCGAAATATCGTGAGGCGCCAGGTCCCATGCCACGTTGATGTCCTTTTGAAACAGCCCCAAGTTGAGGCGACGCGCGCAAATGTACCGAATTTCGCCGATGTCGCCGAATTCGACGATTTCCTTGATTTTTTTGACCGCCGGCGAATACAGAAAAGTGTGGCCCACCATAAGGACCAGCCCTTTTCGTTGAGCTATGTCAATCAGTTCTTCGCACTCGGCCGATGACAGTGCCATTGGCTTCTCGATAAAGGTGTGCTTGCCCGCGGCGAGGCTCGCCTTGGCCAAAGGAAAATGGCTCTTAACGGCTGTGGCCACTACAATCGCGTCCAGACCCGAACCGTTTAACAGATGCCGGTAGTCGATGACCCCTTCCACTTCGGGATATAGCGTTCTGAGGTGAGCCAGACGTTGTTCGCTCAAATCGCTCATCATTTTAAGACTGCAATCGGGCAAAGACCTAAGGTTCCGCACGAGGTTTGGGCCCCAGTATCCGCATCCGATCACTCCGATTTTGATTTCTTGCTTCTTCATAGTTCCTTTCAGTTCGGACTTAATTCAATTGCGTTTCCACAGTCAATTTTGGCGATTTATTTTCCCGAGTGGGACCGGACGGCGTTCCGCCGCTCTTTCTTTGCCGGCTCTCGAACATCTGGCCGATGATGACGAGCGGGGTTTTTACAATTATGACCATATCCTTCCAAAACGACTTTTCCCTGGAATATTTAATGTCCAGTTCCATCATCTCGTTAAAAGTGGTTTTGTTTTTACCGCTTACCTGCCAAAGACCGGTCAACCCCGGCAGCGTATTGAACCGCTCCATCTGCCAGGGCTGATATTGCTCGCTCTCATAGGGCAGACAGGGCCGTGGACCTACCAGGCTCATGTCGCCCATGAGCACATTGATCAATTGCGGGAGTTCATCCAGCCCCGATGAGCGAAGCAGAATGCCAAACGGAATGATTCTACAATCGCCACGCACGTCCAGTTTCAGCATGGGCGCGTTTGATTCCATGAGATTCTTCAGATGTCCCTGGTGACAGGAGGTCTCGGCATCCACGAACATGGTCCGAAATTTTAAGCACATAAAGCGCCGCGCCCTTAGGCCAACGCGTTCTTGTCTAAATAAGATTGGCCCCGGAGAAACCAAGGAAATAATGACTCCAATGAGAATTGCCAACGGAACTGCCAACGGAAGGATCAGAAAAATCGCCATCAGATCCAGCGTCCGCTTCCAAAGCGGAACCCGGGCGCCAGCGGCGCTCGCTTCGAACGGCATTTTGTCATTGGAACAATTCACCTTCAGGAAAGTTACCTCGTTTTTCAAACTCTCAACGCGGGCAAAGCTCCGCACTTGTAGGTTTTCATCCCTATTCAAAAAACTCAACCCGCTAACTTTTTCTTTCCCCGCGCCTCGCCGCCCGTTTCCTGGGGGAAGCTGCCTTTTAGGGCAGACTTAATGTCACACAGCAAATTCCGTTCGAGACGGAGCGGCCAAAACCGGCGCCAAATCCGCAAGAGTATTTTTCTCCAAAATCACCGAAGTTCGGTCCACCTCTACCGGCGTAGGCCGTCCCAGGATATCCAATAAGACCTGAACGCGCATCCGCGCTGGCATTACACGCAAGACAAATGCGCGAATGCCCGCGAACACTCCGTCCACAATCCGCACTTCATCCGCGGGCGCAAGCCGGCATTCGACGTCCATCGGTTCTCCCGCTGTAAAGCATTCCTGCAATTCATCAATCCTTGCCTCATCCACAGTCGGAATTTTTTTGCCAAATCTGACAAGGGCATTGATGCCGCTGGTATGCTGGATGTCGCACAAGCTGGTCTCCAGGACGCAGCGAATAAAGATATAACAAGGGAACAACGGCTCAGTCACCCGCACCAACCCGCGTCGCGTCGCCCGCTCAACGCGCAATTGCGGATGAAATACCTCCAGTTGAAGGTTTTTTCGCAAATTCGCCGCCGCGATATGCTCGTGCTTGGGTTTCGTTCGCGCGCAATACCAAGCTGGACTGCAAGATTGCATTAATTTTTAACTCGGTAAATTTCGTTTTTCGACACACCTTAGTGTATCTGATTTTCTTGTTTCGTCGCCAGTCGCCTAATTCTTACCACTGACAAAACTTCCCGCGAGTGGCACACAACCTGTCAAAACATCTCACATACACTGCCACAGGAACGTTGCTTGAGCAATCAGGATGCCTCACTGATTGTGTCCAAGGGGATTGTCTTATAATTATTGGGACAGGAAATACACTATCCGGCCATAGCCTTTAGTTCCACTGATGCCCCGCTATAGCAAGGTTAAGGCCGCCAATGTGGGGGAAGAAATAGCGTCTGAAACGAGCGAAACAAAAGCACTTCTGATCGGCTGGCACGCAAGCATGCCCGCACGCAACGCCCCGGCGATCCCGGAACGTCAATCATGGCGTCGTCTTGAATCTTAGGCTGCATCTTACTTCGGCTGCTTCTGTTCGCTTACCGAACGGCTGACACTCGCAATCAAACCTTCCAACTAACAAAAGGTCACTGGCTAACCGGCTGTAAACCAAGGACCACACTTGACCACACTTCAAGGCCATTGGCAATCAGAAAATATAACGTATTTTCACGCAGGAATAATCCTTAGATCGGCTGCGCCATCGCGACCGAAGGAATCTGGGCATGCCCATTGGTTCCAACATTCTGGCGCTCGACCCAATTTACTGAATAACGGATCAGTTCCGCGGCGCTGGATAATTTCAACTTACGCTTGATATTTTCGCGATGAGTCTCGACGGTCTTAATGCTTAAATGAAGTTTTCCCGCAATGTCCCTGGTATTTACTCCCGCTCCAAGCAACTGAAATATTTGCAGCTCGCGATCGGTAAGATTGCCGGGGCCTTCGCGTTGGAAACTCGATTTTCTTCCCGCCATCTGGTGCAGAGCCAGCGCGGCGATTCTTGGGCTCACGTGAAATTGCCCCGCCAATACCGCTCGAATCGCCGCCGGTATTTCCGATGGAGTCTGATTTTTCATCAGAAATCCCCTTGCCCCGGCTTTCAGGGCGCGCTCGGCATAAAGGGTTTCATCACACTGTGAAACGACCAGCACCGGCAGGGCGGGATGTTCCTGCCCCAGCTGTTTGATGAAATCAAGACCTGACCCGTCCGGTAAGAGAATATCCATCAGCATCAAATCCGGACTGCGCGCCGCAATCTGCAGCCGCGCCGCGGAAATGCTCTCGACCGCACGGCAGCAATTGAGGTCCCGTTCACGATTTAGGATGCGAATCAACCCTTCACGGACAAGCGGTTGGCCATCCACGACCAGAATTTCAGCTTTTTTAAGGACAGTCGCCATTGCCATTCTGTAATTAAACCATTTTATTCTAATTGAATATGCCTGTTTACGTCTCCACTTGGCTCATCGGCGAAACCGCATTAACCAAGGGCAGGAATTTCACTTAACTTTGTTAAGGAAATATACCTAAATCGCCACGTCTGTCAACTGCAATGCTTAAAAAAGCTGCCAGAACGTGTTTCAAGCCTGGCGACCATCTTCGGACAAACTGCATTTCTCTTGCCACGTCCGGTGTAACCAAGCCGTCAATCCCACGATTCACTTTAATTGGGCACAGTAAATGCTTGACTGATCGCATCACTGTTATGACAAACGAAGCGATAAAATACACAGGCTGCATCGGTTCAGCGCAAGGATCGGGAATCTGGACAAAAATCGTGGCTTTGGTTCGCAATCTCATAAAGAACCAAATCTCCGAAGGTTACCAGGACCACAATGGTTTCCATTTTGGCGCCAAACGTCCTTAATAAAGGGCCGCATTTAGTGGTATCGGAAACAATCGCCTGCCTCAGAAGCGTTCGTGGTGTCCAGAACCGGGACAACGCAGCTCCCGAAATGAGACAATAGCCCTGTTCCCCAATCCTGGTGGTCGTTACATTGGACCGCTGACTTTCTGATGGGTTGAGCGGCTTTGACCCCCCTGCGCCTTGCCATGGACCGCGGCCGCCTGGCGTCCCATCACGACCAGTCCCTGCAAGACCGAATTTTTCTGACTAATCGAATTTTGGATGATTCGTGACTTGATTTCATACGTTGTTTCAGAGAGAATTTCCGTCTTTTATGGAAGCACATGAAGCGGCGGTCACATTCTTTTTAAAGCTTTGGCCCCAAATTGAAGCGAATAAGAACAGGATTCTCGGAGCGGCGGTAATCGTCCTTGTGATCGTTCTCATCATTCTCTTTTTTTCCTGGCGGCATCAACAAAATCAAATTGACGCCGGCGACGCGCTGACCCAAAGCCTCATCACGATTCCTCCCGACGCCAATCCGGCCCAATTGTCGCGAAGTTATCTGGCGATCGCCGATGATTATTCAGGGACGCCTGCAGCGGGGCGGGCGCTACTTCAGGGCGCCACCGTTCTTTTCAGCCAGGGCAAATACACTGACGCTCGGGCTTATTTCCAACGATATCTCGACGAGCATCCCGACGACGAATTTGCCGGGATTGCGGCGCTTGGGGTGGCCAGGTGCCTGGAAGCCGAAGGCAGGATAAACGATGCCATGGGCGCCTATCAACACGTCATTGACGATTTTGCCGACGCACAATGCGTTAACCAGGCCAGATTCTCGGAAGCGCAGATATCCATGGAACAGGGCCGTTACCCCGAAGCATTCCAAAATTTTCAGGCCGTAGTTCAGGCGGACCCCTACGGAGCCCTGGGCAATGAAGCCCGCCAATATGCGTTTGAGTTGGAATCCAAGCTTCCGCGGCAGCCCCCCACCGTGCCGGCTTCGGGATTCAAACTAAACCATTAAGATGAAGTTGACCATCATTGGAACCGGCTACGTCGGCCTCGTTACGGGCGCCTGTTTTGCCGAAGTCGGCCATCACGTCGTATGCGTAGACAACGATGTCGCCAAAGTCAAACTGCTCCAGGCCGGCGGCATTCCGATCTATGAACCCGGCCTGCGGGAAGTGGTCCAAAAGAACGTGGCGGAAGGGCGCCTCTCCTTCACCAATAGCACGGCCGAAGGCGTCCAAAAATCGGACGTTGTATTTATCGCCGTTCCGACACCTCCCCAGCCGGACGGCTCGGTGGACCTGAGCTTCATTGAACGCGTGGCCCGCGACATCGCCGCCGCCATGACCACCTACAAGATCGTCGTGGATAAAAGCACAGTACCGGTCAAGACTGGCGAGAGAGTATCCGAGACCATCAAACGCTATTGTAAAGCGAAAGTGGACTTCGACGTCGTCAGCAACCCGGAGTTTTTGCGTGAGGGGTTTGCCGTGGATGATTTAATGAAGCCCGACCGGGTGGTCATCGGCGTGCGTTCGCCGCGCCCGATTGCGGCGATGAAGGAAATCTACGCGCCGTTTAAAGCGCCAATTATTGTGACCGATATCGCCTCGGCTGAACTCATCAAGCACGCGGCCAATTCCTTTCTGGCCCTTAAGATTTCATATATCAACGCCATTTCCATCATTTGCGAGGCATCAGGCGCCAATGTCCAACAGGTGGCCGAAGGCATCGGCCTGGACGAGCGGATCGGACGCCGCTTCCTGAACGCAGGCATCGGTTTTGGCGGTAGTTGTTTTCCAAAGGATTTAAGCGCCTTTATCAAAATCTCCGAACAGATCGGTTACGACTTCCGTCTCCTTCAGGAAGTCCAGCGCATCAACGCCCAGCAGATGGACCGGTTCATTAAGAAAATCACCGAGACCCTTTGGGTATTGAGGGACAAAACCATTGGCATTCTTGGCCTGGCTTTCAAACAAAACACTGATGATGTCCGCATGTCACCAGCCATCGAATTGTGCCATCGCCTTCAAAAAGAAGGCGCGACGTTGCGCGTTCACGATCCAAAAGGAATGGAAAAAGCCAAGCCACTTTTGACGGGCGTGACTTACGTAGATGAAATGAATGCCGTCGCCGAAGGGTGCGACGCCCTGGTGATTGCGACCGAATGGGACGAATTTAAAGGGCTCGACCTGGACCGCGCCCAAAAGGGGCTCAGCCATCCGATCATGTTCGATGGACGAAATCTCTTTGATCCGGCCGAAATGGAAAAGCGCGGTTGGATTTACAAGAGCGTAGGCCGATAAGGATTTTTTCGCGGCTGAGTCCGGCAGACGGGTGATCCCGATGCATCGGTGCGCCCACACCGCCTCCCGCAATTACAGGACGCGCGGAATCTCGCAATGCAGGAGGAAAGGATGTGCGAGCTAATGAGGCGCTTAACGCAACGGGTCGTTCGTGCCAAAGTTTTCGCGGCGTCGATCCAATTTTTTGGTTTCTGATTATTTGTTGAAAACGTTGAAAGCCAATCAGCAAGCGATTGACGTTAGCGCCGCCCTCATCTTCGACCAGGGCCGGCTCCTGATAACAGAACGGCAGGCCGGGTCCCATCTGGGCGGGCTTTGGGAATTTCCGGGCGGCAAGCGCGAGCCAAAAGAAACCTTTGAGCAATGCATCATTCGCGAAATCATGGAAGAACTCGGCATGATCATTGCCGCAGGCGAATTATTTGAAGAACTCACTCACGCCTACAGGGAAAGAACGGTTCATCTGAAATTTTTTCTGTGCGATTGGATTGGCGGCCAACCCCAAGCCCTCGGGTGTGCCTCATTCAAATGGATCGCCAAAGATGAATTACTCGCGCATGCGTTTCCCGCCGCCGATGCCCAATTACTCGAAAAGCTTTCTCGAAATTGGGTTGGAACCTGAATTGTAAATTATCTGCTTTCCTGAATCATCAAATCATCCACAGCCGCAGCCAAATCCGCCAAATAATCATCTCCCCGCGGATGATCAGTCAAAGCCACCAGGATATAGCAGCGGTTCGGACCCATAATGATGGCGCTGTCGTGCAGCCAATTCTCCCATGTGCCGGATTTGCGCAGGATTTCCAAATGGCGCCCTTCAAGGCCTTTCACGAATTTTATGTTTTCAGCGGGGATATCCGGTGAGGCGAAGATTTCCCGCATGGCGCGCGAGGCGGCCGGCGAGATAAGCTTTCCCTGTTCCATTAACAAATAGAACCGCAACACCTGCCGCACGGTGACGGCGTGGGAATTGTCTCCCACCGGGTCGCCGATGCGTTCGCCGGTAATGCCGTAATGTTTGCCCACCCAAATGCCGCCGCCATGCTTTGCGTCATAAAAGCCATAAGATTCCAGCGCCTGCTCAATCGGTTTCAGCCCCAGCATCTGTGAGTATTTTGCCGCCATTTCATTGCTGGAGGGTTTGATCATGAGGCCCAATTCATGGCGAGTCCGGGCATCCAGGTTCGTGGCGGCATCCGGGCGGAGATAAAAATATGCAAAAAGAATTCCGATTTTCGCCACGCTGGCGGCATAGTCTTCGCGGTCAGGGTAAATCATTGCCAACCGCAGGGTCCGCAAGTCAAGCAGCCCCAGGGACGTTTGGTTCGTCGTCATGCCATATTTCGCGCGAAGGCTGGCGTCAATGTGTTCAAGCTTCGCTTGCAGCGTTGGGTCCACCGGAGTTTGGTAGCCGAGGGTATAATTTTCGAAATTGGGATTCATGAGAGGCGCGGCCATGCCACGGTTCAGCCCCAGAACAGCGGCAATTAAAAATGCCCCGGTCGATAATTTCATGGCTGAAGGCTTGTAACACATCCGTGGTGAGGAGAAAAGGTCAATCATTTTGTTGACATCGCGTCGGGCAGTAGTAATTAGACAGTTACGGTTGCGCGAATTTTTTGATAACCATCCGCCTGAACGATAGCAAAACAGTGGCTGCAAAATCCCTTGTCCAAACGGCGCTGAATACCGCGCTCGGCTTTTTTTATCCGGAAGTCTGCGCGCTTTGCAAAGCGGAACCGGCCACGCCGGATGATGGCTTCGTCGGCGCGCAATGCCTAGGGGATGTTCGTTTCATTCGCCCCCCGTTTTGCGGACGGTGCGGATTGCCGTTTCAAGGCGACTTGACGAGGGCGTTTGAATGCTCGAATTGCCGGGATTTGAAATTGCATTTCACCTGCGCCCGCTCGGCCGCGGTGGCGAGGACGGTTGTGCTGGAAGCGATTCATCGTTTCAAATACTCGCGCGCACTGTGGTTTGAAAACTTTCTGGCGGACGTGCTCATCACTGAAGCTGCCCCGGTTTTGCGCGGCCAAAAGGAAACATTGATAGTTCCCGTGCCATTGCACCCGCTCAAAGAGCGGGAGCGTGAGTTCAACCAGGCCGCCCTGCTCGCGGCGCGAATGGCCAGGGCAACCGTGATTCCGATGAACGAAAGAATTTTGATCCGCGTCAAACCCACGGAAACGCAGACCCATCTGAAGCGCGAAGAACGCGCCGCAAATATGCGCGGAGCCTTCGCCGCGCGAGGCGATGTTAAACTCAACGGCGAGCGGATCATTCTGGTGGACGACGTATTTACCACCGGTGCGACGACCAACGAGTGCGCCCGGGCATTACGGGCGGCCGGCGCAGGTGATGTTTGTGTCTGGACAGTCGCGCGCGGCCTGTGATATGTTTTGGGCAATCCGATTAGTATGGGAACGACTGTTTTTGTGAAAAAATTCGGCGGTACGGACATTGTTGAGCCGGCGTTGACTCCGCCTCCGTTACAAGTCCCGCCCCTTCCCAAACCCAAGCTCGGTTCGTCCAAATCCAAATCCAAAAAACGCGATATCCCGGAAGGTCTCTGGACGAAGTGTCCGAAGTGCGGCACAATGATATTCGACAAGGAACTGGACGAGAAACTCAAGGTTTGTCTCAAATGCAGCCACCATTTTCCGATCAGCGCCCGCGAACGAATCCATTCCCTGGTTGAAACATGCACGTTCGAGGAAATGGACGCGGAAATGTCGAGCGTGGACATTTTGAAATTTGCGGCCTATGAAAGCAAATTGGAGCGCGACCGCAAGGCAACGCTGCTCAAAGACGCCGTCGTGACCGGGATAGGCAAAATCGGCCCGCACCGCGCGGGACTGGGCGTCCATGAATTCGGCTTCATGGGAGGTTCAATGGGCTCGGTTGTGGGCGAAAAACTGACACGACTAATCGAGCGTTCCACGGAAAAAGGATTGCCAGTAATTATCATTTCAGCCGGAGGCGGCGCCCGCATGCAGGAGGGCGGGTTCAGCCTGATGCAAATGGCCAAAACATCCGGGGCACTGGCCTATCATGCGCAAAGCCGCCTGCCCTATATCAGCGTGCTGACCCAGTCCGACTACGGCGGCATCATGGCCAGTTACGCCAGCCTGGGCGATTTGATTCTGGCCGAACCCGGCGCGCTGATCGGATTTGCCGGTCCGCGAGTCATTAAAGAGGCCACCCCATCGGAACTTCCCCCTGGCTTCCAAACCGCAGAATTTCTTCTGGACCACGGCCTGATAGACTCCATCGTCCATCGAGGCGAAATGAAAGAACAACTGATTCAGTACCTGGACTTCATGACTGCGGCAAAGAGGGCCGCAGTCAGTTGAGCCAGCGGCGAATCCGGTCATTGTGACCGTTATTTCCGCTCCCGGTCTTTCGGGCGCCTGAATCCGTTCAGTGGCGATGCCAATGGAGTTCCTGTACGTTATGCCCCAATGTATCGTCTCCAAAGCCGCCTGTGGCCTTACCGAAAGCGGTTGCCCCCCAAACAGCCGCCTTGAAGCAGCGCGCAAATGCCTGGGGATCGCCCGGTGTCGAAAGACCACGCTTCCCGCCATAGTGCCCGCTGTCCTGGCCGTCGTTGTGGCTTGGTTTCGGGAAGGCGCGGAAGACAACATTGTTAGATTTACTTATTTCTCGTGGCGCGCGGCGGGCGACTGGCGGAGGCGCAGGCCCGCCCCGGCCCGGTCTGGTAGTTGTATATTTTTCTTTTTTTCGTATGTGAGGAGAATGCGTTTGAGATCTGTCTCCCCATTAATCGGGAATATTTTGGACAGTCCCTCGATAGAGCATGAGGGGCA
Source organism: Limisphaerales bacterium (assembly GCA_050737335.1). Classification (GTDB taxonomy): domain Bacteria; phylum Verrucomicrobiota; class Verrucomicrobiia; order Limisphaerales; family UBA11358; genus UBA11358. Next base: position 21,750 of record JBOHXA010000486.1, read on the forward strand.
GGCGGGAGGAA
>JBOHXA010000487.1:0-1811 GCA_050737335.1 Limisphaerales bacterium
TCTATGACCCGTATGATTATTACGACCTGGGACAATTGAACCAGGAAGGGACCACCGCGACCCATTTTGGGACGCAGGCGCAGCTCAAGAGCGCCATCGCCGCCTTCAAGGCGCTGAACATTTCGTGCATTGGGGACATGGTGTTGAACCACCGCGCCGGCGGCCAGAGCGAGTATAACGGTTATACCGGCACGAATTCCTACACCGATTTTGGCGGCGTGGCCAGCGGCAAATGCCTTTGGCATTGGGAAAATTTTCATCCCAATTCCTGCGAATACAGCGATGAAGGCACTTTCGGCGGCTATCCGGACATCTACTACGGGAGTTGCGCGTCGTCGCAATCGGACATCCAGACCTGGATGGAATGGCTGAAAAGCGCCAGCAACGCCGGCTTCGACGGCTGGCGCTACGATTACGTAAAGGGCTATCATCCTTCGGTGGTGCAGGCCCTCAATAACGCCACCAGCCCCACTTTCTCGGTCGGCGAGTATTGGGACAGTTCGGACAACATCAATAATTGGGTGAACACGGTGGGAAATTCGTCGGCGTTCGATTTTCCGCTGTATTTCACCATGCAAACCTTCTGCAACGATACCAGCGGCGGCGGTAATCTGGCGGACATCCTTAATCCCGATGATTGTTTTGCCTCGAAGAACGCATTCAAGGCAGTGACGTTTTGCGCCAACCACGACACCGACCAGATCGTCAATGACAAGATGATCGCTTATGCGATTATCCTGACCTACCAGGGCTATCCCTGCATTTTCTGGGAGGATTATTTCAACTACGGATTGGCCCATGGCGGCGGAGCCTCGCCCGAAGGCTGGGGCAACGGGATTGCCCAACTGGTTTGGTGCCACGAGAAGCTCGCCGCCGGCGGTCCAAACATCCAGGTATTGGAGAGCAGCGACCCCCAATGCCTCATCTATGGCAGCTACGGATACTCGGCCTCTTCGCCGGGCTACATTGTCGTGATCAACACCAATCCCAGCAGTTGGAAGGGCTACACGGTGACGACGGGAAATGGATACCTGAAAAACAAGACTTTAAAGGCTTACGCCTGGTCGTCCACGGTGAGCGGACAGAACACCGCGCCGAACAATCAATCGTGCGATGGCAATGGAAACGTTCAGGTTTGGGCGGCTCCAAGGGGCTACGCCGTTTATTCAGTCAACGGGCTTTAAGAGTCCGTTAAAAGGGCGCCCCGCATTATCGAGGAGCCGCGCCGTTTTCACGGCGCCGGGTGACGCCAGGGTTGACGGGGCGTCATCTCTTTTTTCATTGCGAAACGGGCGCGGTGTGGGATAAAAAGCAGCCATGAGAAGATTTCTAACCCTCCTTTTGGCGATCGCTGGAACGATCCTTTTTCAAGTGAAGGTGATGGCGTGGGACGGGGCGGGACATATGGCGATTGCCGCGGAAGCCTTTGGCCAACTCTCGCCGGAACTGGAAGCCCAGGCCATTGAAGTGTTAAAAGCCCATCCGGATTATCAACAATGGGCGCAGGCTTATCATCCCAACCCGACCGTCAGCCTGGGCGCCTACATCTTCATGCGCAGCAGCACCTGGCCGGACGAGATTCGCGGCAGCGGCAGCCCCTACGACCATCCCGAATGGCACTTTATTGACTACCCCCTCAGGCCGCCGTTGTTTGCCTTTGAGCCGGACCCCCGGCCGATGAATGACGTTTTATTCGGAGTGGCTCAATGCGAAAAGACGCTGGGCGATACCAATGCCGACCCGGAATTACGGGCGGTCTATCTTTCTTTTTTAATACATTTGATTGGCGACATGCACCAGCCCTTGCATTG
>JBOHXA010000488.1:0-1664 GCA_050737335.1 Limisphaerales bacterium
CACTCCATCTTTTACCAGGCGAAGAACCTCAGGGGCGGTGAGGCTCTGCATCGCGCCTAAATGCACCATGCCCTTTTTAAGCAGCACAACGCCCGCCGATTCAAAAACCAACCCGATGAATAAAATGACCAGCAATTTGACCATGAACCAATTTAAGCACGGAATCAGGGAAAAACACGAAGATTTTCTGACAAGGCGCGAACAAATATCCAGGTTCAAGGGCGAAAAAGCGCCGCCGATTTGTGCCTGCTCGAAAATGGGGAATCCGCATAAATGGACACGGGCTTATTTCCTGAGGATACTGTCATAAATCCCGATACCGAATCAATTGGATTCCAAGTTTTTGAACCTGGTCGCGAACACGAGGGCTGATGAGGGCATCGAACTCGTGTTTAAATCTGTCCAGGCAAGGATGGGAATAAACCTCGGAATCGCCTTCCGGTAATTCAGGAAGGAGTTTAAGAAGGTAATCTTCGTCCACGCGACTGTCCTGCAAAAGCCCAAAGGTAATTTGGGCGTGTTTTATATTCCGCAGACGCAACGGCTTGCGGGCGCTGCCGGAAAGGCAATCATAAATGATCGTATGGGAGACCCGGTAAAACATGCGGCCGCTGGACATCCGCCAGCTTCGCCCCAGACAATCACGGGTGAACCGGAAATAGCGAATTCCGAGGGATTCGGACCCTTCCATCAGCATTTTGAAAATAACCGGATGCAAATGCATGTGCAGATGACCATTGACGTGGTCCAGCGGCAGACCGGTTGATTGAAATTTTGCAAATTGCGCGTGAATCTCAGCCCGAATCTGCCCACGCAGCCCGGGTTGGAAAAAATAGGCCATACCGACGCGGACGGGGCTGTTGGAAAATTCTCCGCGCGAATTGACAAGACCCGGAATTTCGGACGGCGGCAACGCGCAATGGCCGTGGAGCAGGGTTAGATGCAGCCCCACCCCCAATTCCGGATTTTCCCGGGCCAGGCGGACAGCCTGGTCAAAACCCGGTTCGTTCACCATCAAACTGGCGCTGGTCAGGATCCCTTCGCGGTGCGCCCGAACCACAGCCCGGTTCACCGAATCGCTCAGTCCGAAATCGTCGGCGTTGACAATGAGGCGGCGGGCGGATCGCGCGGAGCCGACTCCTTTCATAGTGCTAGGAATTTCCATAACGGCCTTTTCCAAAGCCAAGCCCGAACCGCAGGCACGACTGAAAAATGATCCACAGCTTTTGGGCGCGCGACAATCTCAATGGCCTGGCAAAAACGTCGAATTGCGCCCGTTCCATTTTTTTCAACAGGCGCCAATAGATCGTTCCCATGAGTTCGGCGGCAACCATGGACCGCTGGTCTTCCGGCGGCAGCGCGGCGCCGGCCGCGGCGTAAAAGCCCCTGGCGCGGCTGGCGACGCTTTCAGCCAGGGCCCTGAACCGGTTCGAGTAGCGCCCATCCATGATTTCGCCCTCGGTGACGTTGAATTTTTTGAGTTCTTTTTGGGGCAGATAAATTCGATCGCGCGCGGCATCAATCTTCACGTCGCGCAAAATGTTCGTGAACTGGAGCGCCTTGCCCAAAAGGGCGGCGTACTCGCGCGCGGCCGGGTTTCGATGGCCAAAAATTTCGATGCTGAGAAGCCCGACTACCGAGGCGACGCGGTAACAGTATAACTC
>JBOHXA010000489.1:0-3556 GCA_050737335.1 Limisphaerales bacterium
GCTGAGAAATTAGAGCAAATGCGGGTTTGGCGCCTGGCTTTGCAAGGTTGATCAGAGGCACGCCGCGTCGTCTGCCACGCAAACTTTCAATATCAGAGACTTCTCACGTCGGCTCCTGCCGAAGCCATCAATATTTCTGGGTGGCCTGATAGTATTTCTGGCTGGCGGAGGTGGTGTCCGTGAAATTGGTTGCGCCGGTGGTGTTCTGAAGGATTCCGGCGGTGGACCAGTTTATGAGATCGGGCGAGGATTTTATGATGAAAGGCTTGCCGGTCTGGCCGATCAAATTCAACTCGATTTCGCCGTTGTTGAGGTTGGTGACGCCGGTGAATTGCGGAGCGCGGACGAGTCCCGCGCTGCCGGCGTCATAGACGGAGGCGATTTGGGATGCGCTTAGGGCGTTTGTATATATTTGAAGTTCATTCACGGCGCCGCGCAGGTAATCAGAGGGGGTGCTGGCGAAGGTGTCCACGCCGAGAAATCCGCGAGGCAACTCAAAGTTGCTGACGGTGACCGAGCCTTTTTCGACGCCGTTGGCGTAAACGGTTACGGCGGAACTCGTTGCCACAAAAGCCAGATGAGTCCATGTGTTCAGAGGCAGAGTGTAGGCCGGACTAAAGAGGTAGTCGGCGACTCCGGAATGAGAAAGGCCGACTTCATCGGTATTGCTCCACTGCTCGACTTTCAGGGCATATGTCACGTCACCGGCCAATGCCGCGGACGCGGTTGCGCCTCTTTGGTGATAAATCCAGCCGCAAATGGTCCAGGGCGGAGCGATTTCTCCGCCTTTGCTGGTGAGGTAAGTAGTCGAGCCGTCGAAGCGGAATGCCATGCCTACTTTTCCGTTTGTATATGTCAAGTAACCGTTAGGGGTAAGATTTGTAATGCCATAAATGTCGTCGGGATTGGCGTTACCGGTCCACCAATTGACCATGTTTGACGGGTCGAGGGCCGCGCCAGGGTAGTTGACCAAAGGGGCAAACACCGACAGGGTTGCTGGAGAGGTTGGGACGCTTGCGTAGGAATTGCTGGCCGTTACCGTATAGGCGCCGGCGTCGGTCAATTGGGCATCAAGAATTGTATAGTTAGATGAAGTGGCGCCCGGGATGGCCATTCCGTTAAAATACCATTGAAAGTCCAGTGATTGACCGGAGGCATTGGCATAGAGCGTGGCATTTGAGCCGAGTGGGACAGTGAAGTTGGTTGGAAATGCGGTAAAGTACGGCGCGTTTGTTCCGCCAATCGCGAATGTTGCCAGGAAACTTTGGAAATTGCCGTTGTACACGTCCGCATCACCGCCGGACCAATTTGTATCACCGTATTGCCAGATGTCCCAGCCTGGCCACGGCGCGTTGCCGCCCGGGCTACCGGTTTGGGCGTTTGCGGTTTTCGGATAAGCTGCAAACCAGTCCGGCCAGTTTGTCACCGTCGTATTCAAGCCGGGATATCCAAAACCGCCGGAGGTGGGGACCGAGTACCAGGTGCCGGTGTAAACCACCGGTCGAATCGTTAAGCCGTCCGCGGCGGCGTCATTGGAAACTGTCGTGCACCATTCATTGACCCATCGTGACATAAATGCCTCCGTAAATCCGGCGCGGCCATTTGTGGCGCCGGGATCTTCCCAATCCAACATGGGAACCAAATAACCGCCGCCTGCTTTCACATAGGTCCCCGCGACGCTCCAGAAATAAGCGGCCTCGGTCTGCGCACTGGATGAACCGGTGATGTTTGGGTCATCGCTCGGGCGGGCAAAATGATACGCGCCGGCATAGACACCGGCACTGGCGGCGCCGGCCAATTGGGCCGTGAAATACGGATTGACGTAGTAGGTTCCTTCGGTTGCTTTTACCCAGGCAAAGGAGACGCCGTCGCTTTTGATGGCGATCCAATTGAGGTATTCAGACTGGTAGCCCGAAACATCCGTTCCGAGCGGGCGCTGAGCGTGTGCGAGTGTTGAGATAAAGGTTGACGTTGATAAAATGAGAGCGCCGTTAAGAAAAATAACGAGCTTTCGCGATATTAATGTTCTCGCAAACATCATGGAAATTGGGGGCTTTGACGGGGTGATTTGCTATATTTTGCGGACAGACAGCAGTGTCATAAACAAAAACCGTCCTTTAGATTACATGGTTTTAACGGGGTTTACAAGAATTATTTTTTAAAAATTCAAAGTTTTATGGGGGTGTCCGCCTATGCGGAACGCGGCAAGCCGCAAAAAGCCGCCGGGTTTGTGGCTGGGCTATTTTTGACCGCGCACATTCCGCGCGCTTTACGCGCAGTGAGGGCGCAGCGGGCCGTCCCTACCGGTTAATTTGTGGTAACGGGCGATTTCTTCCGCGGCCATGCCATCGGTCCAGGCCAAAAATTCTTTCATCCAGGCGGCCGCTTCCGAAGCGCGCGAGTCCACGTCTTTGTAATAATAATTCCAGCTTGTGCGGCGGACCATGACGTCATCCAGGTGCGCGGCCCATTCATTATCACAAAAATGTCGAACGATATCCGGGTTGAATTCGGGAGGCAAAATGCCGCTGATGCCGCTGGTTTCCGCGGAAGGCAGGAGTGGTTCGTCGGCTGTGCGGCATGGCGTTGGTTCGCGTTTTGGTCCCTGATGCCTCAAGGCGTGAACAATTTGATCCACAGTTTGTTCTGCCATGAGACGATACGTGGTCAATTTTCCCCCGGCGACATCCCACCATCCGGATTCGGGATTGCGAATTTGATGGGACCTCGAAATGTCAGATGGCGAGCCGCGCGGATCGGCGATCAAGGGCCGGACACCGGCCCAGGAACTAATGACGTCGGCTTCGGACAGGTTTGCGCCCGGGAAAAAGCGGCTCGCGACGTCGAGAATGTGACGAACATCCGCGGGATCGGCGAAAATCATGTCCAACGAACCGGTATAGTCCGTGTCGGTAGTGCCAAGAATGGTCCGCTCGCCCCAGGGGATGGCAAAGAGAATGCGTTTGCCTTCAGTCATAACCACCGTTGCTGGCGTTGAGATTCGGGCGCGGTCAACGACCAGATGGACTCCTTTGGCCAGGCGTAATTTCACGCGGCTATGAGGCAAACGATCGGCCCACGGGCCGGCGGCGTTGACGATGGTTTTTGCCTGGATGCTCGCGTTGGCGCCCGCCAGGGCATCGGTGATGGCGCATTCCCACATTTCGCCTTTACGCGTTGCATCAACGAAGCGGCAATAGTTTAAGAGGGTGGCTCCGTGGCGGGCGGCGGAGCGGAGAGTATCGAGCACGAGGCGGGCATCGTTTGTAAAGCCGTCGAAATAACGCACGGCGCCAGTTAAGCCCTCGCTGTTGAGGCCCGGCGCTCTTTGGAGGGTTTGTTTGGCATTCAGCCAGGAGGAATTGCCTAGGTTCCTGCCGCCGCAAAGCAAATCATATATTTTGACGCCGATTTTTAGTTTCCAGAGCGGCCATTGTTTTTTGGCGCGATACGTTGGGAATAGAAAGGGCAGGGGGTCGGCAAGGTGCGGCGCGATTTGATGGATGATTTTCTTTTCGACGCTGGCTTCATGAACCAGGCAGAGGCGGCCCTGGGC
>JBOHXA010000490.1:0-2452 GCA_050737335.1 Limisphaerales bacterium
ATCCTGGACGGGACGATTCGTATTCCTACGCGCCAGGAAGTAATCAACCGCACGAAAGTAATGATCATCAATGATGTCACCTCCGGGAGCATTGACAATATGTATAGTTCACCCATGACGTTATTCGAGGGGCTTTATCGAATGGATGGCGATGGCGATTATCAAACCAACTTCAACTGGATGAAGAAAACGGGACGTTATCCGACCATGCCCACCTGCTATCAACTGGCGGACACCAATGCCCAATCGTTTCAGTTGCAAGTGAGCAATTCCGTCTATTCAACCCGCTGGCCTACGGTCGCGGCCAAGACCAATGAGTTAAACAAGGTCTTCCCGCAAGAATATACCGGCGACATCTACGCCGGACGGAATGGAAACGGGTGGGTGATCTACAACCCCTACAAATCCGGAGTGACCAGGGGCCAGATGGCCAGCGGTTCGATTCCATTCCAATATAACACTTGCGACCATATTGATTTGACCCTCGCCCAATATACAGCGGGGGTGATGAAAGAATATTCCAACAGCGTGAGTTTTTATCTTGGCAACTATGACAATTTCATCAACCTCGGCATGAGGGCCGACACCATCAGTATTTATGGCAGTTCTTCACAGCCGACCTATTTCTGGGCGGACCGGGCCAGCCACGCACCAAGCACGGTTACCAGCAGTTGGGTAAACGGCGTGTTCACCTTGAACGTCACGCATAACGGGGCGCTCGACCTCACCGTGAACTGCGCCGGGACCGCGACTGGCCGGCTGACCAACTACACCAGTGCCGCCATTACACCACCGGCCGCGCCTCTCACTTATACCGGTCCTCACCAATATGAAGCTGAGTGCTTCGACTACAAGAACATCACTGGTTACACCGCCAACGGATACGGATCGGGCATCAGCAACTATGTCGGGCAGGGTTACCTGAATTTTGGGACCAGTTCGTCGGCGGATATCAGGAAAACCGTTACGGTCCTGGAGAGCGGCACCTACCGGCTCGACACCCGGTATGCGGTTGCCGGGTCCACCGTCAGCACCGTGGATTTGTATGTGAACGGAACCAAGGTAGTCACGCCAACCTTCACCCAGACGCCCACATTGAGCAATTGGGCCATCAACAAACAATACATCCGCCTGAATGCCGGTGCCAACACCATTGAATTCAGGGCAAATGCCACCGCGCCAGGTTCCATGTATCTGGACGACATCGTCGTCGTTCCCACGGTTTATGATCAGGGCGTTATCGTCCAGGAAAACAGCACTGGATTCGCTGGCGTGGACGGCGCGATTGGCAACACCTATTCAGGATACACGGGCGCTGGCTATGCGGTCGCCGCCAACACCAATGGCGCGGGAATAAACTGGAATATTTATTTTGATTCATCCGCGACCAAGGCTTTCACGTTCAGGTATTCCGGAACCAATGACGGAACGGCGAACCTGTTTATCAATGGCACTAATGCGGCTTCCAACATTTTGTTCCCGTCCACCGGGATGTTTACCAACTGGGATTATGTCACGGTCTATGCCTACGCCGGGCCGGGAGCTTCCAGCGTGAGGCTCCAGTCCGCTAACAGCCTTGGCTTGCCGTATATTGATTACGTTGAAATCACCGGTGGCGGGGCGGGAACCAACCTGCCGGTCCTGGCCGCCATTGCCAATCAAACAATCGGGGTCGGCATGACGTTGAACATCACCAACACCGCGACTGACAGCGATGTGGCGGTGAAATCTCTAACCTACAACCTGCCGACGGCCCCAACGAACGCGACGCTCAACGCCAACAGCGGCGTGCTCACCTGGAGACCGCTGGTGACTCAGGCGAACACCGCCAATCTGTTCACGGTCAAGGTGGCCGAGAGCGGCGCGCCGATGAAGAACGCGACGCAAAGCTTCACCGTGACCGTCACCAATCTGGCCCCGCCGCAATTCTCGAACGTGTCGGCTGCCAATGGCCAGCTCGTCTTGCAGGTCAACGGCGCAAATGGGCCGGATTATCAAATTCAATCCTCAACCAACCTGGTGAATTGGAGCGCGGTCTTTACGGCAAATTCGCCGGACATGCCGTTCATCTGGACGAACGATACCACCGGCTTACCCGTGAACTTCTTCCGGATTCAGGCCGGCCCGCCGTTCCAACAATGAAACCTTGGCAGGCCGCTCCGCGGAACGGTATCGGATTCAGTTATACAGTGACAATATTGACACCGGTTCGGGCTTGATCGGCGCGGATATTTTCACCTGCAAATTCCTCAAGCTGGCCGGTGAGGTCATGATCTTCGGCGCTCATGGCCCGCCAAGGCTCCCGCCATTGTGCAAATCGTCATTCAGCGGGATTGCTCCACGGCAACCGTTTCTGCTATCCTTGCGCGGATGTCCCATGAGGCTGTCCAAAGCCAGGCGCCTTCCAAGGCGAAGACTTTTTTCCGCCGGTTGATCACCACGGTGATTCTCT
>JBOHXA010000491.1:0-9315 GCA_050737335.1 Limisphaerales bacterium
GCTCATGGCACAGGCCTTTGAAAGTAGCAAAGATTATCGGGATTTGTCAACCCCTCGGAATTGCGAAATTTATGTTTTGACGAGCCGTCAGCCGTGGTACCGTGTTGGCATAACCAAAGGAGAAAGCATAGACATTATGAATGGAGCATCAAAAAACGTTCTCGGCCCGGACGTCGAGATCAAAGGCAACATCAAATTTACCGGTGAACTCACTCTCGATGGCAAGCTCGAAGGCGAAGTCAATACCGACGGCACCCTCAACCTGGGCGAAAGCGCCGTAGTGAACGGCAATATCACCGCCCAAAATGTCATCGTGCGCGGCAAGGTCAATGGCAACATCACGGCCAGGGAAAAAATCGAAATAAAGGCCAAGGCTGAATTATTTGGCGATATTCGCGCGGCCAGGCTCTCCGTCGAGGAGGGCGTGACAATTGTGGGCAAGACCGAAGTCAACCCGAACAAGGTTACCCCGACGCCCACGCCCACGCCGCGTATCGGGGAACCGCCTAAAGCGCCGGAGCCTGGCAAAGCCCTCCGCTGACCGGTTTGCGCCACTGCACTTGAATGCCGCCGAAGAACCAGGACACGGTCCTGCTGGAATGCCCGCATTGCGGGCATCAGCAACCTGAGCCGCGCGGCGCCTTTTCCACGATTTGCAAGAAATGTGGGCGGCACCTGCGTGTCCAGGACGTTCTCAACCCCCCGGTCAAGACACCTGGACCGACGCCTCGAAAGAAGCTCATCACCTGCTTTGAATGCGGAAGCCAGCTCGAAGTGTCCGCCAGCGCCGAATCCACAATCTGCAAACGCTGCAGCGCTTACGTGGACCTGCACAATTACACCATTGCCAGCGCGCTGGGCAAAAACTTCAAGACCAGGGGCGAATTTGTCATTGAACCCAAAGGCGTTGTATTCAACAGCGAAAGCGCCGTTGGCGACGCGATGATCCGCGGCAAATTTCACGGCCAACTGGTTGTGGAACGTTCCTTAACAATCTACTCAACCGCCGAAATCAAAGGTCGCATCAGCGCCGGGCGCTTGATTATCCCGGTCAAAAATCATTTCCGATGGGAAAGTCAAATCCCCGTTGGCTCGGCGGAGATATCGGGTGAATTGGCCGCGGACCTGCGGGCGGACGATACTGTGGCAGTAAGAAGCACAGGCCGTCTATTTGGCAACGTGGACGCCCGCGGCCTGGTGGTAGAAGAGGGAGCGATCATTGTTGGCCGGTTGCAAATTGGCCCGCGCTCCGGCGCGGGACAGAGCGAGTTGTTGTAATTCGCCGGCAGTTCGTGTCAAATTTTAGCAACGAGGCTACGGGCACGCGAGCCGAGGGCCTGGCCGCTTTTGGCCAGCGTCTCCAGGTGAATTCGCTTTTTCAGCCGGATATAATTCCGGCGCAAGCAGGCTCTTTCAGCCGGGCTTTTCGTCTTACAAACCGCCGTCAGCCTTCGAGCCGGTCAATGGCCTCGCGCAAAGACTTTTCGATCAAAACCCGCCGGGCCGGGGACTCGATTTTCCCGCCGTCGGATTCGCGAACGTAAAAGCTGTCAATGGCCGCGCCGCGTTCGGTCAGGATTCGGGCAGCGGCTATGTCAACCCGCAGCCCGGCGAGGGTCTGGGAAATCGCATAGAGCAGACCAAGATGGTCTTCGGTTTCAATCTCGATCAGCGTGCGTGTATCGGAAATCTGATTATCAAAATGAATTCGCGTGGATATATGCTCGCCGACATAAGGCTGATAAACCGGCTGCGTCACCGCGCGGGCGATCAGGGACGGCAGGTCCGCGGCTTCGCCCGATAAAATTCTTTCCAGAAACGCGGAAAATTTCTGAAACTGCTCGGGCGTCGCCGGATTGCCCGAACGCGCCTCCTGCACCAGAAAACTGTCAAGGACGATACCATCCATCCGGGTCAGAATTTGCGCGGTGAGAATGTTCATGCGCGAAGCGCTCAATGACCCGGTGATCTTGCTGAATAATCCAGCGCGGTCCCATGTGCAGACGCGGACCAGGCTATAGCCCCGGTCCGGTTCCTGATGGCAGGTTGTAACAGGAGAAAGCGGATGAGTGCCATTGACCAACTGGCCCATAAAACGATGCGCCAGTGTGAGATCCTCCAAAATTTCATTGGGTGTCCGGATTTGAAAATAACGCAGGGGAAGGCTCGCAAAATGCGCAACGATTTCGTCGTCGGCAATGTCGTCGGGCGCCAAATCGCGGACTTCCTGCAACAGGGTTTCGACGCGTTTCTCTTCGGCTCGAATGAACTCGCTGCCGGCGGTCAACAGCGCCGAAGCGCGCGAGTACAGTTGCCAAAGCAGGGAATCTTTGAAGCCATTCCACAGTTTATCGCTCGTGCCTTCGGAATCGGCAAATGTCAGGAGTGTCAGCGCATCGAGTATTTCCACGGTTTCGACCCGGCGCGCAAAGTCGCGGATTACCGATTCATCATCCAGGTCACGTCGTTGCGATACCGTGGCCATGAGCAGGTGGTTTTCGATAAGGACGCGAAGCGCGTGGGCGTCCGGTTCATTGAGTTTGAGGCGTTTGGCGGCGCGCATCGCCATTTCGGCGCTGATTTTGGAATGCCCCTCTTTCTTGTCATGGCCGGACTTGCCGACGTCGTGAAGGAGCAGCGCCAGGTAGAGCAGCCCCGGGCGAGCCAGGCGCTGAAACAGCGGCGCATAAGCGCTGTAGGGCGGCTGCCGGGCTTCCCAGGTCTTGTCCAACTGCTCCAGGCAAACCAGCGTATGCTCGTCGGCGGCGTAAAGATGATAGAATTCGTGCTGAACCAGGCACGTCAGTTTGCCAAACTCGGGAATGTATTTGCCCAGCAGATTGGCCTCGTGCATGGCGCGGAGTACCGACGCTGCTTCGCCGCGCCGTTCCAGAATCGTCAAGAATGTCTCGCGCACCCGCTCATCATTGAGGAATTTGCGGTCCACCAGTGAGAGGGACTGCCGCACCAATTGAATCAAGTCGGGATGCAATTGCAATTGCCGTTGCTGGGCATGGAGAAAAACACGCATGAGGCGCCGGGGGTCCTCGCGGAAGACGGCGTCGGACACGGCGCGAATTTCGCCCTGGCCAAAGATAAATCCGTCCACCGGAGGCGGGGGAGGACGTTTGGGCAGCCAGGCACGGAGGGACAGGCGTCTGGGCTTTTCAGGCACGAGCGCCAGCCGCTGCTCCAGCGTGCGTGTAATGAGAAAAATATTCCGCATATGCGTGAAGAGTTCACGCATGAACTCTTCAATGCGAAGGCTCGGCGAGCGCTCGTGCCATCCCAGGGCCAGGGCCACCGCGGGCTGCAGGTTTTTGCCCAGCACGTCCATGGCCCGGTTAATCTGGTAGTGCAGCTCGGTCCGCACGCGCAGCAAAAAATCGTAGGCCGTGGTGAGCTGCCGGCTCTCGGCCTCGCTGACATACTGGCCCTTTAATTCTTCCGGCGAACGCGCCCGGTATTTGAAAAAGGCCATCCAGAGCAGGTTTTGGTAATCGCGCAGGCCGCCGCAACCATTCTTGATGTTGGGTTCCTGCATCGTCGCGGAATTTCCAAATTTGTCACGGCGGGCCATCTGATCTTCCAGGCGGGTGGCGATGTATTTTTCCTCGAAGCCCTCGACGCATTTGGCGATGAGCGATTTTTGAAATTTCCTGAACAGGTTATCGTCGCCCACGATGAGCCGGGACTCGATGAGCGAGGTTTTGGACTGCATTTCCGCGTTGGCCACCTTCACGCAATCTTCGATGCTGCGCACCGAATGGCCCACTTTGAGGCCGACGTCCCACAACGGATAGAGCACGCCGTCTATGAGCCGGGACAGGTACGGAAGAGGCCTGCCCGCCGCGACCTGGCCGTCGTGCAAAAACATGAAATCAATATCGCTGAATGGATTGAGTTCAGCCCGGCCATAACCGCCGATGGCGATCAGGGCCAGTGGAGGAAATTCCTTTTGGGCCTGGTCGGAAAGGCTGCTTCGGGCCGCGACCCACAGATGTTGCAACAGAGCGTCCAGAACCGCCGCCCGCGCGCCGCAAATCTTCAGGCCGCCGGCGCCGCCGCGGTGCAAAATCTTGAGCCGATGCGTCTGCACCCGTAGAAAGGCTTTGTAACAGGCTAGATTTTCCGCCGGGGAACCCTTTGGCGGCAATGAAAGACGCGTCGCGGCATCGGCGTCTATTTTTCTGATTAAATCCTGCACGTTGGGAGTCTATGTTTTATGCCAAATGTTTCAAGTTTTCCGCGATAAAATTGAATCTGAACCGATACAGATTAGTGGTTTGTTGCGGCCACATACGCTAAAATTTTTCAAATGGCCGTTCCATCCGATCCGGACGCCGCATTGATGCTCCGCGTCAAGCGCGGCGATCGCGCCGCGTTCGCCGAACTCGTTGACAAGTACAAACAGCGGGTTATGAATTTCGTTTTTCGCCGGCTGCGTGACGAAGCGGAGGCCGAGGACGTCGCGCAAAACGTCTTTTTACAGGTCTATAAGTCCCGCGGCCGTTACAAGCAAACCGCCAGGTTTTCCACCTGGCTTTTTACCATCGCCCACAACCTTTGCCTGAACGAATTGCGTCGCCGCGCGCGTCATCCCGCGGAATCCCTCGAGGAAACTCACACCGAAAACGAGGACCAGCCGCCCCGCCAAATCGAAGATAAATCCCAAATCGCCGCGCCCGACAACGTGTTGCAGACTGAATTGGCCCAAAAGATTGAAGAAGCGCTCAATGAATTGCCCGACAATCAACGAAGCGCCATTCTTTTGTGCCGGCAGGATGACTTGAGCTATGAACAAATCGCCGGGATTTTGCGCTGTTCCCTTTCCGCGACAAAATCCCTGATCCATCGCGGGCGTGAAACGCTCAAGGAAAAGTTAAAGCCTTATTTAAAATATGGTGATTGGTAGGGGACGGGGTGCTTAAGCGCCCGGGAACCCGCCACAGGACGACCGTCAACCGTCTCAGTGGCGCCCTGCATTTGTGATTGAACGCCGTCCCGGGTCTTTGCTAATCTTAGATTTCGCTTTAAACGATTCGAATCAAGAGCAGCAATCAATGAGCAAAAACAGCAGGAAAAAACCTACGTCCGTCGTCACTGGCGCCGCCGGATTTTTGGGTTCGCATCTAACGGATTTGCTTCTGGCGCGCGGGCATAAAGTCATTGGTATTGATAACTTCATAACCGGTAGCGTGGACAATATCGCGCACCTGGGCGGCAATTCAGCATTTAAGTTCATCCAGCAGGACGTCACCGAATTTATCTTTTTGAACGAGCCGGTCCATTACGTCTGGCATTTTGCATCCCCGGCCAGCCCGTTTGACTATTTGAATTTTCCGATCCAAACGCTGAAGGTCGGCTCGCTGGGCACGCACAAGGCGGTCGGACTGGCCAAATATAAAAAAGCCCGCTTCCTCCTGGCTTCGACCTCGGAAATCTATGGAGACCCGCTGGTCCATCCGCAGCCGGAAGAGTATTGGGGCAACGTCAATACCATCGGTCCGCGCGGCTGTTATGATGAGGCCAAACGCTTTGCCGAGGCCATGACGATGGGCTATCACCGCGAGCACAAAGTGGAAACGCGGATCGTGCGCATCTTCAATACATACGGGCCTCGAATGCGCTTGAACGACGGACGCGTGGTGCCCGCCTTCATCAGCCAGGCTCTCAAAAACAAGGCCGTCACCGTTTTTGGCGAAGGGAAACAAACCCGCAGCTTTTGTTTCGTCTCGGATTTGATTGAAGGCATCTATCGGCTCATGATGAGCGATTACGCGTTGCCCATGAACATTGGCAATCCAGTGGAATTGACGATGCTGCAATTCGCCCGGGAAATCATCCGCGTCACCAGCTCCAAAAGCAAAGTCGTATTCAAACGATTGCCCCAGGATGATCCCAAACAGCGCCGGCCTGATATTTCCAAGGCCAAAAAAATCCTCGGTTGGTCGCCGCTAATCCCTTTACATGATGGCCTTACCGAAACCATCGCTTATTTCAGGAAAAAAGTGTGACGAAAGAACTTCTTCTCCTTTTCATCGTCATCCTCATCTCTTCGTCATTCGTTTTGTCGGTCCCAATCAAGTATAAACCCAGGCATTCGCCGCCCTTGCGAAGGTCCTGAACTGGATTTCCACTTTTCGCCAAATCGCCTAGACTGAACGCATGATATTTCGCGCGCGACGCTTTAAATTCATTTTCCCGCGCCCCGCGCTTGTTATGGGAATTGTCAATGTCACGCCCGATTCGTTCTCCGACGGCGGAAAATTCCTGGACGTGGACGCCGCTGTGAGTCATGCCTTGAACATGGCCGCGCAAGGGGCTGAAATCCTGGATGTTGGCGGCGAATCCACCCGGCCCGGGGCGGCGCCGGTGAGCGAGGGGGAAGAACTGCGCCGCGTCATTCCAGTCATTAAAAGGCTTGCTACGGCGCTTGGAAGGGGCAAGGCTCGATCCACAGCGATTTCGGTTGATACCATGAAACCTGCCGTTGCGGGCGCTGCATTGGAGGCGGGCGCGGATATCGTTAATGACGTCGCGGCGGCGGTAAACGGGAAAGACATGTGGGACGTGGTTTATCAATCTGGAGCCGGTTATGTCCTCATGCATGCGCCGCCCCGCCTTTACAAAAAGGCAAGCATGTCGGAGGACGTTGTGGACGCGGTGGGCGCCTTTTTCCGGGAGCGGCTGAGCGCTTTGACCGCTTTCGGCGTCAAAGCAGAACAGATTGTGTTTGATCCAGGCATCGGATTTGGGAAGAATTTGGAACAGAACCTGCATCTAATCGCCGGTTTGGGAAGCTTTTTGAGACTGCGCCGGCCGTTGCTCCTGGGGGTGTCCAGGAAATCCTTTATCCAGAAATTATTTGGCTTGGGAATGAATGAACGCTTGCCAGCGTCACTCGCCTGCGCGATTTTGGGAATTGAATTGGGTGCGGGCATCATCCGCGCCCATGACGTGGCCGAAACCGTCCAGGCTCTTCGCATGGCCGAAGCCATTTTGCCACGGCAAAAACGGCCTGGATCGGCACGAACCGGGTGATGACCCGCTGAAACAACATTGTGACCGTATTTTGGACTGATATTCATAATTGGTGGCGACCCGCGCTGGAAATTTTCATCCTGGCGGTCGGCATCTATTATTTGACACGGTTCCTGCGAGGGACACGCGGTTGGCCCGTCGTTATTGGCTTTGTCGTGGTCATGTTGGTGGTGTTCGGGGTGACTCGACTGTTGAAACTGGTGGTGCTGCAACAATTGTTGGCTGCGGCGTACGCCTTTATTTCAGTGGCCGTTGTGATTATTTTTCAACCGGAATTGCGCCGGCTGCTGGCTGAGCTTGGCAATTTGCCGCTCTTTGGCACAGCCCATGAGCAACGCGAGAACATCGAAGTCATTATCCAGACTGTCGAACGCCTTTCCGATGTCCGGATTGGCGCGCTCATTGCCATCGAACAGAGCATCCATCTTCATGATGCGGTCGAGTCCGGCGTTTCCGTGGACTGCGAGGCCACGCCAGAAATGCTCGAAACGATATTCTTCCCCAACAACGCCATCCATGACGGCGGCGTCATCATCAAAGGCGACCGCATCGCCTACGCAGCCTGCATTTTTCCGCTCACGCAGCGTCCGGGCCTGGCCAAGTCGCTGGGGACCCGGCATCGGGCCGCAATCGGATTGAGCGAGGAGACCGACGCGGTCATCGTGGTTGTGTCCGAAGAGAACGGGATGATTTCCCACGCGTACAAAGGCCAGCTCGTGCGGGGCGTAACCGCCGAGGAACTGCGCTCATTTTTGACCTCGGTGCTTCTGCAACCGGAAAAGCCCCAGGGAGCCAGGGAATGGGTCCGCCACCAGTTCGGTGAACGATTCAAATCTACCCCGCCGGTCATCACCAAGCACCCGCCACGCCACGGCTATGAAAAATCGAAAGGAACAGGTTGAATTCGCGCAACGCGCTTTTGTCTTTTAGTTTTTAATTGCAATGCCCGATTGGCTCACAAAAGATTTTCACTGGAAAGCGTTTTCGCTGTTGATGGCCATTGGTATTTGGCTCACGTTCAGCCGGGCGGCTGAAACCACCTCCGCGCAAGCGGCCAACCTTCCCATCAACACCTACGGCAATGTCCAGGTTCTCGCCATGTCGGCAAGCGCGGACGTCCACCAGGCGCAGATTCTTCCGGCCACCGTCACCGTCACCGTTCGCGGCACTCGCGATAACTTGAACCGCTTGCAAGGAATTCAAATCCACGCCTTTGTCAATTTGACCGGGTTCGCCTCGGCGGATAACCTGGCCCGCGACGTCGAAGTGGCGCTTCCGCGGGGAATCACGCTGGTTGACGTTGACCCGCCAGAGGTTACAGTGACCATTGCCACTCCCACTCCGAAAGCACAATGAACAATAGAATTTTCGGAACCGACGGGGTTCGCGGCACCGCCAACGTGGAACCGGTGACCGCGGAAACTGCCCTTAAACTCGGTCGCGCAGCCGCCCACGTATTCAAAAACCTGCTCAATAAGCAGGCCCGCGACCGCAGCAAACACAAGATCGTCATCGGCAAAGACACCCGCCTCTCAGGTTACATGCTCGAGAACTCCATTTCTTCGGGCATTCTTTCCATGGGCGTGGACGTCTTGTTCATCGGACCCCTGCCCACGCCCGGCGTTGCCTACATTACCCGCAGCCTCCGCGCCGACGCCGGTATCGTCATTACCGCCTCCCACAATCCTTACGCCGACAATGGCATTAAGTTTTTCCGGGCGGACGGTTACAAGCTGGATGATCAAATTGAAGGCCAAATTGAAAAACTGGTTTTCAGCGGGGACATCGAAAAGGTCCGGCCGGCCGCCGAGGAAATCGGCAAGGCCGTTCGCATTGACGATGCCCTCGGCCGTTACATCGAATTCGCCAAAGCCGGCTTTCCAAAGAACCTCACGCTCGAAAATATGCGCATCATCGTGGATTGCGCCAACGGCGCGGCTTATAAATCCTCGCCTTGCGTGTTGCGTGAACTGGGCGCGGACGTGATCCTTTATGGATACCAGCCGGATGGAAAAAATATCAATCTAAACTGCGGCTCGATGCACCCTGAGAATTTGCGCGCTAAAGTGCTCGAGCACAAAGCGGACATGGGCATTGCGCACGATGGCGATGCGGACCGGGTGCTGCTCTGCGACGAAAATGGCATCCTCGCCGACGGCGATGACATCATGGCCATCGCCGCCACAGACATGCTCGCGCGCGGAACGTTGTCCTCAAAAACCCTGGTGACAACGGTGATGAGCAATGCCGGTCTGGAATTGGCAATCCGGA
>JBOHXA010000492.1:0-5748 GCA_050737335.1 Limisphaerales bacterium
CACATGGACCTTCCGACGATGCAGCCCGTTGAAAAATACACTTTATCGTAGCAGAAGAGAATCCCCTTGTAGGAAAGCCTGGACGTTCTTTGCATTTCGACCGACTGAACGGCGGCTTTCCTGAGATGGCCTGCTTTTTAGCGGCTGCTAAACCAGTTGACTATTCAGTCAATGAATATATCCTCGCTGAATGGACGAGTCAAATTTTGGTTTATGGCGAAAATAACGGATACCCGTGAAAAGCTTCTGCAGGTGGCTTTCGACCTCATTTGGAACCAGAGTTATGGTTCGGTGAGCGTGGACCAAATCTGCGAACGCGCCCACGTGAACAAGGGCAGTTTCTATCATTTCTTCGATTCCAAATCTGAGTTGGCTGTCGAAGCGTACGAGGAAAACTGGCGCGAAAAACTGCCGGATTTTGACCGGATTTTTTCGCCCCAGAATCCGCCGCTGGAAAGGTTGCTGCTCTGGTGCCAGCATATCCGCAATCGCCAGCGCCAAAAAGCGGAAAAATATGGCCATGTTTGCGGTTGCCCCTACGCGAGCCTGGGAATGGAACTGGCCACACAAGATGAAAAAATCCGCGCCAAATCGCAGGAGATTATGGATCGCACGATCCGTTATTTGGAAAGCGCCCTGCGCGACGGCGCGCGCGAAGGTCTCATTCCACTCGAAGACACCGCCGCCAGGGCCACACGCATTTACACCGCGGTGCTCGGGCTGTTATTATTCGCAAAAGTCCATAATGATCCCGATGTCCTTGACGACTTGGAGACGATCATCCTGGACACGGCCGGCGCGAAGACACTGGCGGCATGAGCTGCCGAAAAACCAGGCGATGAGCATTTCAACAGTTTTGTTGACTAAACAGTCATTTACTACAGGCATGTTGATTTGTCATCGGACCGGTTCAAATATGACCACCGGCGGCGGCCTTTCATTTAATTTAAATATTTAGACCAGTATTTATGTGGATTGTCCTTTTGGCGTTGCGCCGGCCCTACACCTTTGTCGTGGCCGCGCTGCTGTTGATCTTATTGACGCCCTTCATTTTGATGCGCACGCCGGTGGACATTTTTCCCGCCATCAACATTCCAGTCGTGAGCATCATCTGGCACTACAACGGTCTGGACGCCAAACAGATGGAGCAGCGGATCGTCTATCTTGACGAGCGCGCGATCACCACCACCGTCAATGACGTTGACCACATTGAGTCCACGTCCTACTACGGCATTGGTGTCATCAAGGTTTATTTTCAGCCGAAGGCTTCCATTGCGACTGCTTTGGCGCAAATCACGGCAATCTGCCAGACCGTTATCAAACAAATGCCGCCGGGCATGATGCCGCCTCTCATAATTCAATTCAATGCCTCGACCGTCCCGGTTTTGCAATACAGTTTCAGCAGCCCAAGGATGTCCGAACAGGAATTGGCCGATGTCACCGTCAACCAGGTCCGCATAGGCCTGATCAGCGTGCCGGGCGCGGAGATCCCGTACCCCTATGGCGGAAGGGAGCGCGTGGTGGCCGTGGATCTGGACCTCGCCGCCCTAAAAGCCAAAAATATCCAGCCCGAAGACGTGATTGACGCGGTCAGCGCCCAAAACCTCGTGTTGCCCAGCGGCACTGCCAAAATTGGCCCGACCGAATACGCGGTGTCTGTGGACGCCAACGCGCGCGTGATCAATGACCTCAACAATTTGCCGGTGAAAGTGGTCAACGGAACGACCGTCTATCTGAGGGACGTTGCCCAGGTGCATGACGGTTACACGCCGCAAAAAAACGCCGTGCGCCAGGACGGCGTACGCGCGGCGTTGCTGACCATCATGAAGACCGGCAATGCCTCCACGCTGGACGTTGTCCGCGGCATTAAAAAAGCCTTGCCGCGGGTTATGAAAACGGTTCCCCGCGACCTGCGCGCGTCAGAATTTGCGGACCAATCGTTGTTTGTTCGCGCGGCCATACGCGGTGTGCTGCGGGAAGGCATCATTGCGGCGTCACTCACAGCGCTGATGATTCTGCTGTTTTTGGGTTCCTGGCGCAGCACGTTTATCATCGCAGTCTCCATCCCGTTATCGGTGTTGTGCTCAATCGCGATCTTGAGCGCGCTGGGCGAGACGATCAATTTGATGACGCTCGGCGGCATGGCGCTGGCCGTCGGTATTCTGGTGGATGACGCGACGGTCGCCGTCGAAAACATCCATCGTCACATGGCTGTGGGCCAGCCGCTGGATGAGGCAATCGTGAAAGGCTCGCAGGAAATCGCGCTGCCCGCCTTTGTTTCCACCTTATGCATCTGCATTGTCTTCGTGCCGATGTTTTTCCTGACCGGCGTCGCGCACTATTTGTTCGTGCCACTGGCCGAAGCCGTGGTGTTCGCCATCCTGGCCAGTTATGTCATTTCCCGCACGCTCGTCCCCACCCTGGTCATGTGGTTTTACCGCAACGTCCAATTGCATGGCGAACATATCAGCGAATCCAGCGCGCCAATTTGGCTTTTGCCCTTTGTCCGGTTCCAGCGGGGTTTTGAATACAGCTTTGACCGTTTCCGCGGCGGCTATCGGGCATTGTTGGCCAGTTGCTTTACTCACCGCCCCACCGTTGTCACAGTCATCCTGCTCTTTTGCCTGGCCTCATGGTTATTGGTGCCAGCCTTGGGCAGAAATTTTTTTCCAAACGTTGATGCCGGCCAGTTTTTGCTCCACGTGCGCGGGCCGACGGGAATGCGCATCGAGGAAACTGAACGCCTCTCCGATGAAGTCAACCGCGTCATTCATCGTGTCGTCCCGCCCGATGAATTGGGCGGTATCCTGGACAACATCGGCATTCCCAATTCCTCGATTAACTTGAGTTACAATACCAGTGGCACTATCGGTCCCTGCGACGCGGACATCCTGGTTTCGCTCAAACCCGGCCATGCCCCCACCGAAAAATACATCCGCGAACTGCGCGAGCGATTGCCCCATGATTTTCCCGGCATCCTTTTTTATTTTCTTCCCGCGGACATTGTGAGCCAGACCCTGAATTTCGGACTGCCCGCACCCTATGACGTTCAGGTGATCGGCCGCGATCCCAGGGACCAGAACATCGCCACGCGCCTGGCCGGGGAAATCAAAGAAATCCCCGGTGCCACCGACGTCCGCGTGAACCAGCCGGACAATCTCCCGCAATTGACTGTTGAAGTGCAGCGGGTCAAAGCGGCGCAATTGGGCCTGACCGAGGAGAACGTCGCCAACGCGGTATTGTTGGCCTTGAGCGGGACCTCCCAGGTGCAGCCGGTTTATTGGCTCGACCCCAAATTGGGAATCCAATATGCCATAAATGTCTTTACGCCCCAGTACCACATTGATTCGGTTGCCCAACTCAACGCCATACCGATCAAAGTCGGTCAGGACGACGACCAGATCCTCGCCAATGTCGCGACTTTGAAACGGGTCGAAGTTCCTCTGGCCGTTTCGCATTACGACGTCCTGCCGGTCGTGGACGTGTACGGGGGCGTGGATGGCGCCGATTTAGGAAGCGTTCTCGACAAAATCCAGCCGCTCGTGGATAAAATGAAAAAAGATTTGCCGCGTGGGACAAGGATTGATGTCCGCGGCCAGGCTCTGACCATGCATTCCAGCTACATCGGCCTCGGCATGGGCCTGATCATGGCCATTGTGCTCATTTACTTTTTGCTCGTCATCAATTTCCAAAGCTGGCTCGATCCATTCATTATCATAACGGCGTTGCCCGGCGCGCTGGCCGGCGTCATTTGGGGACTGTTTCTCAGTCAAACGAGCTTGAGCGTTCCCGCCCTTATGGGCGCGATTATGGCCATGGGCGTGGCCACGGCCAATTCCGTGCTTGTCGTCAGTTTTGCCCGTGAAAATTTGCGCGCCGGAAAAGATGCCATTACCGCCGCCGTCGAGGCAGGCGCAGGCCGCATCCGGCCCGTGACCATGACCGCCCTGGCCATGATTATCGGCATGCTGCCCATGAGCCTGGGTCTGGGCGAGGGCGGCGAACAAAACGCTCCGCTGGGCCGCGCCGTCATCGGGGGTCTCATTCTCGCCACAATCGCAACGCTGTTTTTCGTTCCCATCGTTTTTAGCTTTATGCATCGGCACTACAAACATGAACCGGCGCCAGCCAGGCCCAATTTAAATCCATGAACTCGTCCGCTCCGCCATCATCGCCCTCACCGCCCGTTTCCTTGCGCCGGATCGCCGAAGTCGCCGCCATTCTCATCATCATTGGCCTGGTCATCGGCTTCCTCCCCCGCTGGATGGCCCGTCGCCAATTGCTCGCGCGCATGCGCGAGAATTCCGTGCCCATCGTCAGCGTCATTTCGCCCGCTCCGGAAAAATCAAGCTTCGGCACTCCATTGCCGGCCAACGTCGAGGCATTCATCCAGGCCTCGATTAATGCGCGCGCCAGCGGCTATCTCAAAGATTGGTTTGTGGATATCGGCGATCGCGTGACCAATGGCCAGGTCCTTGCCGAAATTGAGACGCCTGAATTAGACGAACAGATTGCCCAGGCCAAAGCGCAATTGGACCAGGCCAGAGCATCCCTGAATTTGGCCAAAATC
The DNA here is from genome assembly GCA_050737335.1 of Limisphaerales bacterium. Taxonomy (GTDB): domain Bacteria; phylum Verrucomicrobiota; class Verrucomicrobiia; order Limisphaerales; family UBA11358; genus UBA11358. The sequence goes on from JBOHXA010000492.1 coordinate 4,571, forward strand.
ACCGCGGATCGCTGGAATACGCTCCTTAAGACCGCCAGCGTCAGCGAACAGGACGCCGCGGAAAAACAATCAGACTATATTTTGCAACAGGCCAATGTCGAAGCGGCTCGCGCCAACCTCCAACGCCTCGAAGATATGAAGGGCTTTGACCGTGTTACGGCGCCTTTCACGGGCGTTATTACAACGCGCAATACGGACATCGGCCAGCTCATCACCGCCGGCAGCGGTCCGCCCCTTTTTGGGATGGCCCAGACCGATCCCTTGCGCGTCTATGTCCAGGTCCCCCAACAATACGTTCACGACGTTTCGCTCGGTCAAAAGGCGCAACTGACTTTTTTGGAGATGCCCGGCCGCGGCTTTGAAGCAACCGTCACACAAATCGCGGGCGGCGTGGACCCCGACACCCGCAGCTTGCAGGTCGAATTGCAGGTCCCCAATCCCAAAGGCGAAATTTTCGCCGGCAGCTATGCCCAGGTGCGCTTTAGCCAGGCCGCCGGCCCCGCGGCGTTGACGATTTCGGACAACGCAATCATCTTCCAGGCCGGCGGCACGCAGGTCGCCCTTGTCGGCCCGGACAATAAAGTGCGGTTGCGCGACATCAAGGTGGGCCGCGATTTCGGCGACGTGATCGAAGTACTCGATGGCCTGAAGGCGACCGACCGGGTCATCAATAACCCGCCCGATGCCATCGCCAATGGCATGACAGTTGACGTTGTCCAGCCCGGAACCAATTCGATGCAATGAAAATCCTGGCGGTTATCGCATTCATTACAATCGGATTTTTGGCCGGCTGCTCCGTTGGCCCCAATTATCACCGGCCTTCAGCGTTACCAGCCCAGCCATTGCCCCAATCGTTCAGCACCGTCAAACCAGGAGCCAACGAAGTCATTTGGGAAGTCGCTCAACCGTCCGCAAACGCGCCCCGGGGCCAATGGTGGCGCATGTTTGGCGATGTCGAAATGGATCGCCTTGAATTGTTGGCTTTAACCAACAACCAGAATATTGTCGCCTCGGCCGCGCAATTCGAACAGGCGCGGCAACTCATGATCGAAGCGCGTTCAGAATTTTATCCGGAGCTCACCGCCGGCGGCACACCGGACGGCGATATAAGCCGCCAGGAAACCAGCGTCAACGCGCCAGCCAGCGGAGCGCCCGCGGGCGCTGAATATACTTATAAC
>JBOHXA010000493.1:0-3995 GCA_050737335.1 Limisphaerales bacterium
GATGGAAAACTTCCCGGAAAACAGCCATTTTAAGAGGCAAATGAACGTAGCCGCAAAGCAGAGGGATGAGACCATGTCGTTATCGATGGAGTAAAATGCCGTTTGGGGAATGAATGCGACGATGGCAGGAACGGCAATGCGAACAAAAATGTTTTCTGGAAAAACGAGGCTGGCCGCAAGCCAACCCAGCCAAACGAGGGCCACGATCTGCGCAACATTCAAGAAGCGCAGCCAAAAAAGCAACTGGCCGTTTTTGAGCCCAAGCAGCTTTTCTGTTCGCCACCATGCTCCGGCCAACGCGTAATAGAGCGGAGCCTGGGAAACCTCGTAGTTTTGCTGCAGTTGCCACGCCGCGCAATTTGCGGCGAAGTCCCGGCGCATGATTTCAGGCGACTGGGTCCACGGCGGAGGGGGCATCTGGTGGCCAGGGAACTTATCCGGTGTTCCAAGATAGGCGCAGGAGCTGAACAGGGCCAGAAAGGCCGCTGATTCAGGCGAAATTCGCTCCAATTTGCGAGGAACATCGCCATGGGAATATTTGACCACCACGTCAAAATTCATCGGTTCGTCCACGTTGTTGAAAAACGGAAAGGCAGCAGAAAAGATAAAGACGTGGATTACTGCCAGGACGCTGAGCAATAGAATAAACCGTCGCTCATAGGATTCAAAATAGTTGATCGCCCAACTCCGACGCTTGGCCTGCCTGATTTCCTGCATTGCGCGTAAATTAGCAGCAACGCCCCCCGAACGACAAGTCTCGTAGCCACCTCTTAAGGACGTGCGGTTTTTCGCCCGCTATTTTTCCTTTGGCCGCCATTTGCTCGGCGCCCTGGTTCCCTTCATGCTGCTCTTCGTTTTTGGCATTGACCGGGCGTTCAATCGCTTTGGCAATATCGCGAAGTTCTCCGCCGCCGGGGCAATCCTGTTAATCATGATTGCAGGCGAAATCGTCGGCGACCTCCCTGCTTTTTCGAATCCATACAATTGGTTCCATTTGCCTTAGTTTAGCGCCCCTATTTGGAAAATTTCTTTTCGCTAGTCTGTCTATAGCGAGACTGGCGAACTTTTCCTAAACCTTCTGTCCTGACGAATGGAAACTGAATGGCCTGGACCAACGATACCTGCTCGTTACGCGAGACTGGGCGCGGAAGATCCCCGTCGAAGGCACTGGTCGTATATCAAAAAACGCAAAAACCCAACTGGAAAAATGGGCCGTCCTAAATCACCTATTTCGGTTGCTGACCGTCGCCGACGGGCGCGGCAGCAGTATCAAACCAACCTTACTCAGCGCGGCCAGCGCCTCACCCTCGCCTCCTTCCACGTCGGTCAGTAGCGTGATGTAGGATTGCCCGCGCCCAAAACTCTTCTCGTCCATGCCCAAATGCCGGAGCCCTTCCAGTTGCCGCCGCTCCAAACCCCGCTCCACCGCCCGGCGCATGATCTCGTGCGCCGTCTCCCACCCGATGCCCAACAGTTCGCACGCCTGGCTGACGCTGGCGGCAGCCTGCAGCACTTCCAAGGCAAACTTCTCGAAGAGCAACGTGAAGCGACCTTGCGGCTCCGCCCACGGCACCTGCATCGTTTTGACGCCGTGCTCAGGACAGTCCGTTGGTTTGCTCTCGGCGCCACGACCAGCAAAGGTATGACGCATTTTCTTGGCACCGTTCAGGGCCTGACCAGTGATGGTACAAACATTTACGCGGGTGGTACCTTTACTGAAGGCGGCAGCCAAATCGCGGATCAGGTCGCGCGCTGGGACGGCACGAATTGGTGGCCTGTGGGCGTATCCACACCGGGCACGCAGCCAGAGGCCGGTGCGATCGCTCTAGCGGTTGGGGGCGGCTATCTTTTCGCGGGCGGTAATTTTACCAGCATTGGCTCGTACGCGATCCCTTACGTAGGATACTGGAATGGCACGAGTTGGATCAGCATGGGCGCGGCGGGCCAAGTGAATGCCATCGTTTATGATGGAACCAATGCGTGGGTCGGCGGGGCTTTTATTTCTGTTATCGGTGTTTTCAGTCCAGGCCTGGCCCTATATAAGGTTGGAACCGGTTGGTCGTCAGTTGGCGAAGCAAGCGGCGGCAGTAGATCCGTGAATGCGATTGCCCGCGGCGGAGGCAGTATGTATGTGGGCGGCAATTTTACAGGAATCGGTTCAGTGCACGGCTTGGTAAGCGCCTCCAATATCGCCGTGTATAATTACAGCACGGGCACCTGGAGTGCTTTGGGCAGCGGCGCCAACGGCACGGTGAGTGCCATCCTGGTAACCAACGGCGTTGTGTACGTGGGCGGGAGTTTTACAAGTGCCGGGGGAGTTGCCGCAAACGGGATTGCTGAATGGAACGGCAGCACATGGTCCGCGTTGGGCAACGGCCTGACCAATAGCAGCGGTGCGGGTACCGTGAACGCCCTGGCAACGAGTGGAAACACTCTGTACGCGGGCGGCACATTTACCAATGCAGACGGAGCCTATGCAGCCGGTGTCGCCGCCTGGAACGGTTCAACCTGGCCGGGTCTCGGCAGCGGACTTTACTCCAGCGCCTTTGGCGGGCAGGCCGGTTCCGCAAATGCTCTGGTCGCGATCGGAAACGATCTGTATGTCGGAGGAAATTTCACCTCGGCCGGTAACAAACCCTCAGCCTATTTTGCGCACTGGAATAATCAACTGGATTACTATCCCACCCCCCACCCTTTTCTCAGCCGCGCAACCTGGCTGCCCGGAAATCAGTTCCAATTCCGCCTTGGGGGAACCAGCGGTGAAAGTTACATTCTTGAAGCCTCAACCAATTTCTTCCAATGGTCACCATTGCTCACCAATAGCGCCACACTCTACGACTTCAGTGACCCCAACGCCTCGCTCTTTCCACACCGCTTTTATCGCGCTATGTTGGGGCCATAATTTCTTCCAACAGCAGTGATAACGGCGTCCATCTGCGAAATCTGCGTTGAAACATTTTCTCGCGTGTAATTTCTGAAACGGGTTTGAATCAAAAAAACGCGGCGGCAGCATTGTCTTAACCATGTCAATCCCTCAGCCATCTACCCTTTTAATTTCCCGTTGCTCGCTTCACCATTCGGTCAGTGCAACCGCTAACGTCACATCTCAACACTCTCATCCCGGCGCACAGCCGTCGGCAGGCAATGGAGTGGAGTCTCGTACTTGCCAGTCAGGAAATCGAACACGCTATTGAACGAGACCAAACGACCGGCTGGTCACTGGTTGTTGCAAAGGCGGACCACGAAAGAGCCCTGGCCGAAATCCGCCTTTACCGACTGGAAAACTTGCAATGGCGCTGGCGTCAGCCGATCTTACAGCCGGGTTTGTTCTTCGACTGGAGCAGCCTCGCCTGGGTTTTACTGAACATTTTATTCTTTTGGTGGAGCGACGCCCGCCCCGATTTGCGGACATTGGGTATGATGGATGGCGCCGCACTGACGCACGGCCAATGGTGGCGGTTGTTCACTGCCACGTGGTTGCACGCCAACGTCGCGCATCTGGCGATGAACATGGTGTTCGGATTTCTATTTTTAGGGTTGGTCATGGGACGTTATGGCCCCGGTATGGGATTGCTCGCCGCCTGCCTTGCAGGGGTGGGAGGCAACCTCGCTGCATGGTGGGTTTATGGTGAAAACCATCTCAGCCTTGGGGCTTCAGGCGTGGTAATGGGTGCGGTGGGTTTGCTCGCCGTACAATCGGTGGCCCTTTTGAAACGGCCGAACGTGAAAACCTTCAGGCTGTTTGTCGCAGGCATTATAGGCGCGGTGTTTTTGTTCGTATTTTTGGGTGTGAGTCCTGAATCAGATGTCGTCGCCCACTTCGGCGGGTTCATCACCGGCTTGCTACTCGGATTACCTTTGGCCTTCGCTTCCCGCCTAGTTCACCGTCCCTGGCTCAATCTCCTCGCCGCGATCCTGGTCGCCAGCCTCATCATTCTACCGTGGTGGTGGGCGCTGACTTTTGTCCTCTGACCTCTGGCACTATGATTTATGTG
>JBOHXA010000494.1:0-2618 GCA_050737335.1 Limisphaerales bacterium
CTTCAAGCGCGGCGCGGACCCGCTGTTCGAAAAAGCGTTCATTCACCTCGATGCGGTCTCCGGCAAGAACGCGGACGTGGATTTTGGATTTGGAGTTGAAAAATCCGATTCCCAAAAATCGCTGCCGATTGTCTTTGACTTGCACGAGGTCGCCGTCGGAAGCGGGTTTGGTAAGACGCTGGATTTCGCCGGCGTAAATCCACGGATGGCCGGCGACGATGCGATCGGCTTCGCCGGGTTTTAGAACGACAGTTGGCAGCAGATCCATAATTCATCCCGCTCACGACGGCGGCGCTCTCTCACCAGGCTCCTTCCGCCAGCATTTGGGTGAGTTTACGGGCAAAATCTTCCGCGAGCAAGGGCATGGCCTGGCGTTCAGCGTCCGCAAGGTCTGAGCCGACGTGGACCAGGGTAAAGCCCTTGACGTTTTTATCCAGCAGGACCTTGCCCGTGGCGCGTTCGCGGATGACCACATGCGCGACCATGCCCACCTGATAATTATTCGCTGTCAATACATCCGAACTGAGATAGCTCAGGCCGGCCCGACTATAACTGGTGATAACGCCGCTGACGAGGATGTCGCCGTCTCCTGTCGCCAAATGAAACGTGCCATCGGTTTGAAGTTGTTCCCGCAACGCCTGGGTAACGGCATCGCCAAGACGGGGTTGGAGTGTCTGATTGTTAAAAGGCAAAATCTCGACGGATTTGTTCCCGGCGGTTTCGGCGTTCACGGGACCGAGGCGATAGCCGGCGCAACCGTCGGCGAAAAGGGCGGCGGCGCAGACCGTGACTTGAAGGATGGAAGATAGAGAACGGAGGAGGGACACACGCCATAACCGAGAGTCGGGTGGGATGGAAGGCCCTGGCCTCTCATTCACATCCATTGCCGGCCCATGGCTACAGTATTTCTTCAAATGTCCCTCTAATTTTCGGACACATGCAAGCGCGGCTTGAGGACCTCGATTCGGCGGCGCGCGGTTTCGGCGTAGGGTGAGTTGGGGTCCAACTGGAGCACCTGGTTGTAATAAATCGCCGCGCCATCCCATTTGTGGTACTTTTCGTAAAATTGCGCCACTTCAAAAGCGCCATGGACCTGCTGGGTTTTGAGCGCGACGATGGCCTTTTGCGCCCGGGGTACGCGTTTATCGTTGGGAAACATTGTGATGAAGTCGTTATAAGTCTCGATTGCCTGTTCCGCGGTGCTCTGGTCATATTCCGCTTTGGCTGCCTCTTTACGATATGATTCGGCCATGCGAAATACGGCATCGGCGGCGATGCCCTGCTGGTCATGATAGCGGTCGGCGGCCATTCCATACGCGTCAACCGCGCTTGGGTAGTCCCTTTGTATCTCGCGCGCCACGCCCACGCGCAATTGGGCGTGAGGCGCCACGTCGCTGTAGGGCCCGTTGGTTACGATCTCGTCGAACATGTTCGCCGCGGTGTCCATGGATGGAAAGAAAGGAACAACGTTCCACAGCCTGATCCATTCGCCGCCAAGAAACCGGTTGGCAATTTCGAATTGCCGCCAAAGGACATCTTCATACCGCGGACTGTCGGGATATTTCTCAATAACGGTCTGGTAGGCTTTAAACGCGGCTTCGTCCCTGTGCTTTGCTTCGAGGCACCGGCCAACCATGTATTCGGCGTCCGGGGCATAATCGGACAAGGGCCAAACATGGACCACGCGATAGGCCGCGCGCAAGGCATCGGAGTAATCCTGCTCTTTGAAAAATTGTTCGGCCACTTCCATTTGCTCCCGGGCGCGCGATCGCTGCCACGTTAATGTCTTGCCCGGCAGTTCGTAATACCAGCCTTCACCGGGCGTATAAATCAGCGGCGCGGGCGAATGGAGCGGGGCCAAGACGACAACGACAGCAAAGAGTAACAAAGCGGCTCTACCGTAGCTCATGCGACGACACTAGCAGAGCCACGGAAAAATATAAATTAAAAATTCCGGACGCGGGCCCGGGCCGCGCATGTTCACGTCGTCCGTTTCACGGCGCACGATGCATTTGGCGCATTAGTGGCGCCGGCTCGTGATCAGACGCGCAGTTTGCGGCAAGCCGAGACCGCGGAGGGCGCCTTCCGCCAAACTTCCTCTTTAATTGCGGCGCCAAAAGTGGCAGTTTGTCCATTCTATGTCGAGTAGCCGCAGGCAATACCCATTTCATCTCATCGAGCCGAAATGGCAAAACGTTTGGGATGAGCAGCAGGCATTTCGCGCCTTTAATCCGGGCGACGAAATTTCATCAGGCCATCCCTTCGCAATGCGGCATAAAATTTCCGGCAAAGTTTTCGCGGCGCAATTGCCGCCGAAATTTTATATTCTCGACATGTTTCCCTACCCGAGCGGCGCGGGTCTCCACGTGGGCCATCCGGAGGGTTACACGGCCACGGATATTTTGGCCCGCTACAAGCGCGCGCGAGGCTTCCATGTGCTGCATCCGATGGGTTGGGACGCATTCGGCCTTCCCGCTGAACAATTCGCGGTCAAGACCGGCCAGCACCCGCGCAAAACCACCGAGGACAACATCGCCACGTTTAAGCGGCAGATTAAATCCCTGGGCTTCAGTTACGATTGGTCCCGTGAAATCGCCACCACCGATCCGGATTATTTC
>JBOHXA010000495.1:0-9655 GCA_050737335.1 Limisphaerales bacterium
GAGATGTGGTTGAACGGGGATAAAGAGACATTCACGCAAACCATAGCGGCAGATTAAAAGTCGGCCCAATTGTAACCGTAAATGGCATTGGGCCGTCTCAATTAAGGGAAAAAAAATTTGTATTCAATGAATGATCAAAGCAAAAACCACAGTTCTGCTGTTCCCCAAGTGAACATGACCCGTCGCCGAATGTTGGGACAGACGGCCCGGATGGCCGCATTGGCATTTGCGGCATCACTCATGCCTCCAAACATCAGGCGCGTTCTGGCCCAGGAACCGCCTCGGCGGGGGTCGTTAAAGGAGATCAAGCACATCGTCATCCTGATGCAGGAAAATCGCTCGTTTGACCATTATTTCGGCACCATGGCCGGGGTGCGTGGGTTCGACGATCCGAAGGCGCACATTCTGCCCAATGGCCGGTCTGTTTTTTACCAGCCCGACCCGGAACATCCCGACGGTTATTTGCTCCCATTTCATTTGGACACAAAAAAGACCAACGCCCAAAAGCTGCCTTCAACCAATCATAGTTGGCACGTCCAACACGAATCCTGGAACCACGGCAAAATGGACAACTGGGTTCCGGCACATCGCAAGGCTGACGGCATGAATGGTCCGTACGTGATGGGGTATCATACGCGCGCCGACATTCCGTTCCAATTTGCACTGGCGGAGGCATTCACCGTTTGTGACGCGTATCATTGTTCGATGATGGGACCCACACATCCCAACCGAATGTACTTAATGACCGGGACCATTGACGCCGAAGGACAGCATGGCGGCCCCATCACGGATAATCATATGCCCGAAGGGGGTTACCATTGGACCACTTATCCTGAACGCCTCGAAAAGGCCGGCGTAAGCTGGAAGATATATCAGAAAAAGGACAACTTCGGGTGCAATGTGCTCGAATACTTCAAACAGTTCAGAACGGCTGAGAGAGGTTCCCGCTTGTATTCAAGAGGCATGGCACACGGACGCGAGGGACAATTTGAATATGATGCCATGAACGATAAACTGCCGGCGGTTTCGTGGATCATCCCCGCAGCCCACGAATGTGAACATCCGGACTACATGCCCGCGGCAGGGGCGGCGTATGTCGCCAGCAAAATCGACGCTATTGCGGCCAACCCGGACGTCTGGGCTAAGACAGTCTTTATTCTCAACTATGATGAAAACGACGGTATCTTTGATCATGTTGTGCCGCCAACGCCACCGCGGGGAACACCGCAGGAATATGTTAAAGGAACGCCCATTGGGGCGGGCTTTCGCGTGCCCTGCATCGTGGTTTCACCATGGACAGCCGGCGGATGGGTATGCAGCCAATTATTCGATCATACATCGCCGCTGCAATTCTTGGAAAAATTTACCGGCGTGCGAGAACCGAACATCAGTGATTGGCGGCGGAAAACATTTGGGGACATGACCTCGGTATTTCGTTTCGATGAAGCGGCGGCAAAACCGCCGGTATTGCCCGATACGGAGGGGCCATTGATCCTGGCGCGATATGAGGCGGAAAACTTGCCGCGACCTCACGCTCCAGCACAGCAGACGATGCCCACCCAGGAACGAGGCGCGCGCAAGCGCACCCCTCGTTCCGCGTGATTTACCGCGTTAGGATAAGCCGTCCGTTCACAAGGTCCGACCGACCTGATCCCGCTGGCAAGCTGTTTAGAAGCGGCTCATCCAGGGGTGTCAGACCCAAGCCGTGTTGGGTGCGAGCGCAATGAGATGGAGACCGGGGACGTGCGAGGCAGGTTCAAACCAGCAGGCGAGTCACGGCCTGCGACCTTCAATTTCCCGAATCAACCCAGGCGTAATAGTCCCGCCGTTGGCGCGAATGACAGGGAATCCGTCATTTGCATGGAATTTTTCAATATTTTGACGCGTTAACGCGTCGAGCCACATTTCCGGTTGTCTTCTTTCCGTCCCGCAATTACAAATATCGCGCGCCCACGGCCGCGTGGTACGAAAACAGCGTGAAGAAATACTGGCACGTCATCGGCATAGGGATTCAAAACAATTTGACGTACCGCTTCAATTATTTGACGCGGACGCTGTTCAGCTTTATCCCGCTCTTTGCCATGCTCTCGCTTTGGCGGACGGTTTATCACAACAAACCCGCCGGCAGCTCGCTTTCGGGATTCACGCAGCCCGAGATGATCTTTTATTACATCATGGTGGCCGTCGTGGACGTGCTGACCGCCGTCAACGAAGATGACTGGCAAATCGCCGCCGACATTCGGGAAGGCAATATCAGCCAGTTTTTGCTCAAACCGATAGATTATTTGTGGTATCGCCTCTGCCTCTTCCTTTCGGGCCGCGTCGCATTTACGGCCATGGCCAGCGTTCCGCTGGCGCTCTTTATCCTTTGTTTCCGTAAAAATGTGATGCCTCCGCCGGATTGGGGCGCATTTGCCGCATTCATCCTTTCGATGGCGCTTGCCGCGATGCTTCAATTTTTTATTTCCTACACCATGGCCATGCTCGCGTTTTGGCTCCTGGAAATTTCCACGCTGATCTTCATTCTATTTGCCTTTGAATACCTGGCCAGCGGGCATCTTTTTCCCCTATCGATGCTTCATCCTGGCCTTCAGCATGTTCTTTTCTTTACGCCTTTCCCCTACCAACTTTATTTCCCCGTGGCAATTTACATGGGCAAAATTTCTGGGACGCAATTGGCGACGGGGTTCCTGGCGCAAATTCTCTGGGTCCTGGCCGCCTTTGGCCTGGCCCGATTGGCCTGGGCGCGGGGAATAAAAAAGTACGCCGCCTTCGGCGGCTAAACACAGGAGGCGAGGGCCGCCACGCCATATACCCGCCCAGCGGGACGACCGCCGGGATGAGCCTCGGGCTAATTCTGCGCGATTGAAATATCCAATTTCGCGCAAATTGCCCGGCTGCAACCGGACCAAAACCGATGATCCCGACGCATTCGCGTCAATCGTAAATCCTAAATTGCCGGGAGCGTTTTAAGACTTCACGTTTCGTATTTCCGCTTCTAAGCTGACCCTATGTCATCAGCCAAGCCATGGCGCGCCGAGGCGGTCTTTTTTTTTATCGCGGCGCAGGCTTTCTGTGTTTTCTTCGGCGCCATTCTGAATTCCTGCCTCGTTCACGCCCGGGTCAGTGGCTTTAAGAACCTCGACGGGATTGGGCCCATTGTCGTTGGAACTTTGACTTTTCAGGGGGCAACCTGGCCGTTGATGCTCATTTTTTTCTGGATGCAGGAAATTTCATTGCAGGACGGCCTGGGATTGACAAAAAGAAAACTCGCCCTGGCGCCGTTGCTGGCCGTTGGCGCGCTCATCATTGTTCTGCCCGCGGCGGAGGAACTGCAATGGGCCTCCGTAAAGCTGATGGGCAAGATGCATTGGAGAACCCACACCGAGGAAGCCGTTAAAATGATTACAAACGCCACGTCAATGCCAGAGCAAATCTATTTGGCCATTTTCGCCGTGGCGCTGGCGCCCGTCGCCGAGGAGTTCATCTTTCGCGGCGTGCTCTTTAGATTCATCAAACAATGTGGATTTCCAAAAATTGCCTGGCTCGGCGTAAGCCTTCTGTTTGCGCTCATTCACGCTGACGCCGCGGCTTTTATTTCACTTTTCATGCTTGCCCTGGTCCTGACCTGGCTTTACGAAACGACCGGCAGCCTCCTGGCCCCGATGTTCACTCACGCGCTTTTTAACGCCGCCAACCTCGCGGCGCTCAAGTTTCTTCCGCAATAATTCATGCCATGACCGAATTTGAGCTCATCGCCAGGCTGACCAAATCGCTCCCGGTCAATGAAACCGTCGTTGCCGGCGCGGGTGATGACTGCGCGGTGCTCGATTTCGGTTTGCCCGGGAAACTTTTCTTGTTTAAGACGGATGCCGTGGTCGAAGGCGTACATTTCCGTCGCGGGACGCCGCCGGAAAAAATCGGGCGCAAAGCCCTGGCCCGGTGTTTGAGCGACATCGCCGCAATGGCGGGCACACCCGCCGCGGCCCTGGTCACCGTCGGCCTGCCAAAGAACTTTGATCCGGATTTCATTTTGAAGATCTATGATGGCCTGAACGCCATCGCGCGAACATTTGGCGTGGCTGTCGTCGGCGGCGAAACAACGGCCAATCCCGGCGGCATTTTCATTTCCATCGCGTTATTGGGAACGGTCAGTCGCGGGAAACAAATCCCGCGCGGCGGCGCGCGCGGCGGCGACGCCATTTTTGCGACAGGTGAACTGGGCGGCTCCCTTGCCGGCAAACATTTGGATTTCGAGCCGCGCATCGCCGAAGCGCGCTGGCTTGCTGAAAACTTTTCCATCCATGCCATGGCTGATTTAAGCGACGGCCTGGGCGGTGATTTAAGGCATATCGTTACCGCGAGCGGCGTCGGCGCGGAACTGTTGAAAACAGCCATCCCCATTTCCCGCGCCGCAAAATTGCAGGCCCGTCAAAGCGGTTCCGCCAAACCGGCACTTGTCGCGGCGCTGACCGATGGCGAAGATTTTGAACTGCTCTTTACCGTGGCCGGCAAGGACGCCGTCACACTGCTCGATGCCTGGAAACAAAAATTTCCAAAGCTGAGATTGAGCTGCATCGGAAAGATTGTCGCCGCCGAGGGTATTACGCTACGGGATAAAAACGGTTCGCAAAAATTGGATGCGCATGGGTACAATCATTTTAAATGATGAGTCCGAGGCTGATGCACTTGACTGCAAGCAACTACTGGAAGGAAGGTTTTTAGGAATATTAGCGCAGGTTTGATTTTACGGCCACCGTTTCCACGCAGTCCGGTTCCGGCAACGCTTCCATTGCGGCTTTGAGAGTCAGTTCGCCAGTAAGCGAAATATTGGTTGAGGAATTGCCGACGAGAATTTTTGCCTTCCCAGCCTGGAGGACAAATTTTCGCGCGTGGGGGTCCCAATACCAAAAGGCCTGTTCGCTGTAAGGAAGCTCGAATTCGACGGTTTTCATTTCACCGGGTTTCAGTTCCACCCGTTTGAACCCCGCCAATTGTTTGATTGGCCGTTTGAGGGGCGATGGAGGGGCCGCAATGTAAAGCTGGACGACTTCCGCACCGGCGCGGCTGCCAGTATTCGTCAGTTCCGCCGAAACGGTTGTCTTGCCGCCCGGGCCGAGCGTCTCCTTGCCAAGCCGCAGGTTAGCGAGCGTAAAGGTCGTATAACTTAGGCCGTAGCCGAAGGGATAAAGTGGATCGCCTTCGAAATACATGTACGTGCGGCCTTTGTGGATATCATAATCGTGGAAGGGCGGAAGCTGGTCCAGTGACCGATACCAGGTGCATGGGAGTTTTCCGCCTGGGTTGTATTCCCCGAAAATGACTTCGGCCATGGCCGCACCCTGCGCCTGGCCAGCGCATATGGCGCACAGAATCGCCGGAATATTTTCCTGCTCCCACTCGATCGAAAGGGTATTGATCGAGGACAAGATCAACACCGTTTTTGGATTGGCCGCATAAACAGCCTTGATCAGTTCGGGTTGCGCGCCGCTCAATTTTAAATTCTCGCGGTCATGCCCTTCGCGGCACACGTCCTCATTAATGCCGCAAACCAGAACGACCACGTCCGCGTTCTTTGCGGCATCCACGGCTTCCTGAAACCTGGCATCATCCTTTTTGCCGGTCACCGAGCAGCCGGGCTTTAGAACCAACCGGGGTTTGCCGGGGGTGACCGGCGGCGGGCTTAGGGGGTTCAGTTGCAATCGTTCAACATTTAAGATGTAGCTGTCGCCGCCGCTGAATTTTAGATAGATAGAATGCTCGCCGGCGATGCCTTGCAGCGGAGCGGAAACATCAATCCATTTCTGCCAGCCGCCTGTGTGCGGGACAGTGAGCGCGCACGCCAAGGGACCGTCGTACTTGTCCAAATGCACCTGGATGGTTCCGCCGCCGGCGTCGCTGGCGACGCGCGCTTGAAATTCGGTTTTGCCCGTAAAGTCCGCCTTCGGGAATTCCGCCCAGGTACCATTCGAGATAAAGCCGAGATTCATTTCTCCTTCGGAGGAAGATTGGAGGCGAATGTCGCCATCGCAAGAGACCATGGCCGATGCCGGGATATAGGAAAGCTCGATTGGAACGCCGAGGCTTTCGGCGATGCCGCGGTATGGAGAAATCAGGACCTTGGGGGCGCCGCTGTAGCCGCCAAGATGACAAATTCCCGCCATTGGACCGATCAGCGCGATATTTTTGAATTGGCTTTTGTTTAATGGCAGGAATTGTGAATCGTTTTTGAGAAGGACCAGCGATTGACGCGCCGATTCCAGGGCCAGCTTCCGATGCGACGCCGAATCTATTACATCAAAGGGAATGCGCGCATAGGCAACCTTTTCGGGCGGGTCAAACCGGCCAAGCAGGCAACGGACGGTAAATAAACGGGTGACGGCCAGCGAAATTTCCTCTTCACCAATGATTTCGAGGTTCACGGCCTCCATCAAGTGATGCTGCAACGTCCCGCCACAATTCAGATCGCATCCGGCCTGGACGGCCATTGCGGCGGCAATGGGCAGTGTGGCGGCGTAATGGTGCGGATCGTAGATATTGTCAATGGCATCGCAATCGGACGTCACATAACCGCGAAATCCCCATTGGCCGCGCAATAAATCGGTGAGAAGGAAATGACTGGCGCTGCATGGGATGCCGTTGATGGCGCTGTACGCGCTCATGACAGTAAAAGCATCGCCTTCCAAAATCGTCGCGCGATAGGCGCGGGTATAATACTCCCAGAAACTTCGCTGGTCCACCGGCGCCGAAATCGAATTCCTGTCATCGTCGGTATTGTTGCAGATGAAATGTTTGGAGCAGGCGGTGGTCTTAAGATAATTGGGATCATCACCCTGCATGCCAAGGATCATTTGAACGGCGAGGGTTGAGGCCAGGCATGGGTCTTCTCCCGGCGCCTCGCCGCAACGGCCCCAGCGCGGGTCACGGTGCAGATTGAGCGTCGGGGGCGAATAATAACTCAAGCCGCGCTTCCACCGATTGTCGTAGGCGCGCGCTTCATCCGAGACCGCCCTGTAAGCCTTGAGGACAAGTTCCGGGTTCCACGCGGCCGCCAACGCCAGGGGCATCGGGAAGGAAGTCGCCGGCGCTTCCTGGGTCAGCCCGTGCAATGCTTCGCCGGTGTAATAGTTATAGGACGGAATGTTTAAGCGCTCGATGGCGGGCGCGGAGGAGCCGAGTTGCGTAATTTTCTCATCCAACGTCATTTTTACGACCATTGTCCGCGCCTTTTTTAGCGCACGGCGATAGGCCTGTTCTGATATTCCCACGCGACGGTCGGGCCTGTGGCCTCCGAAGAGATGGAAATCAGCGGCGAAGGCCGCGGGTGTTCCCACGGCCAGGAGGCTTGCGGCTGCGGTTACGGTGGAAAGAAATTCCCGACGGTTCAGCGGGTTATTTGATGATGACATAAGACCAGTGTTCCCAATAGACGCGACGGGCTGAATAGTATTTGTTTGAGCCGTAGCGGCAAGCGCGGAATTAAATAAAAAAGGTAAAAATGAGGGAAAAGAAAAATTCCGGCGGCTACATCGCCAGTTTCTTCCGCAATGCCATCACAATGTGCGGCGGCACAAAGGGGCTGACGTCTCCTCCCAGATGCGCGATTTCCTTGACAATGCGGGAACTAATAAAGGTATAGGTTTCCCTGGGCATCATGAAAATCGTCTCGATATTTTCCGCCAACTTCCGATTCATTAACGCCATTTGAAATTCAAATTCGAAGTCCGAAACCGCCCGCAGACCTCGGACGATTGCCCGGGCCTTTTGTTTGGCCGCGTATTCCACCAGCAGCCCGTCAAAGACGTCCGCCCTGGCGTTTTTAATCTGAGCGATGGCCGGTTTCATTAATGCAAGACGTTCCCGGAAGGTGAACAAGGGATGTTTGCTTTCGTTCCTGGCGATGGCCACGATGACGCGGTCGAACAGCCTGGCGGCTCGTTCAAGGACGTCCAAATGGCCGTTGGTGAGCGGGTCAAAACTGCCCGGGTAAATCGCCGTTCGCATGAACGCACTGTAACAGACACTGGTCAATTGACGAGTTCAATGTCGTTCCGAATTCATTCGACATTTTTTCATCGAGCCGGAAAATTGAGACATGCCTCTTTATGAATACGAGTTGTGTGAGGGCCAGTGCAAGGTCTGCGGAGGGCATTTCACCTTGCGACGCCCGCTCAGCGCGCCGGAACTTACAAAGTGTCCATCCTGCAAAAAACCCGTGCGCAAGATTATTTCCTCCTTTAGCACACCGCACAAACTTAAGCCACTATCCGTTACAGACGCCAAAAAAGCGGGCTTCACGGTGCTCAAAAAGCTCCGCAAAGGCGAATATGAGCGGCAGTAGGGACAGGCATTTTGCCGGTCCGAACAAGTTGGAAGCTTGTTCCACTTATCAAGATTTCGCTTCCAGATTGGCGAAAGGACTGTTCACGAAACCGGGCGGTTTGTGGGGCGCCTGGGCGTAGTTTTTGTCCTTGGCTGGAGGAACGCGCGTGTCCGCGACTGAAACAGGCTCGTGGCGCATTGGTTCATGAGGTTTATCGGCCGTGCCACCTGGTTCGGTCTGGCGGGGGTTCTTCGCCCGTTTGTTTCTTGGCCAGGGAGTGATCATCACCACGATGTTGCGTCCGGTGAGCTTGGGGTCAGAATCAGGATGGCCGTAGGGCGAGATGTGACCCATGAATTTTTGGATCACCTCAAATCCGATTTCAGTGTGCGCCATTTCGCGCCCACGGAATTTGAGGGCCACTTTGACCTTCATATCTTCGCAAAGAAAATCCACGGCATGGGTCAGCTTGATGCCCAGGTCGTGCGGATCAATGCGGGGACTAAGCTGGATTTCCTTGACGCTCGAAGCGTGTTGATGTTTGCGCGATTCCTTTTCCTTTTTAGCCTGCTCATAGCGGAATTTCCCGATTTGCACCAGACGGCAAACGGGCGGATTGGCGGTGGGCGAAATCTCGACCAAATCCACGCCGTGTTGCCGCGCCAGTTGCAGCGCGTCATTCAGCAGCAGGATACCAAGATTTTTGTCATTTCCGTCAATGACGCGGACTTCGCGGGCGCGGATTTTTCCGTTGACCCGAAGATGCGCGGCGGAAGAAGAATTACGCGGAGAGAAAGGGCGGCTCAAGACACCCTCGTTGGTTGTGGCATGACTTTCAATTTTATCATCAAAATAAACAAGCGTTTTACCATATAACCTTTTTCCCCGGGGTGCAAGCAAAATCAGCGGCCAAAAATCAGACCGGTATTTGGAGGTGATCGGGATTGCTTTTTTCGACCGGCTCGTGTATTCTTTTTGTTCCGTTTGACAAAATAGATTATTGTTGAACCGTTAAATCGGCCCTTGATGGGTATTTGGATTTAACGGTTCTATAGTCGAACGGCAAAACGCATTTGAAGATATGAGCGCAGTCCTGGAAAAAGAAATGACAGCAACACCGCCATCGCCCAATTCGCCCAAGCGTGAATACACGCTGGAGCGGACGCGAAACATCGGCATCGCCGCGCACATTGACGCGGGCAAAACGACCACGACCGAGCGCATATTGTTTTACACCGGCCTCATCCACAAGATTGGGGACGTGGACGATGGCAACACCGTCACCGACTGGATGGAACAGGAACGCGAGCGCGGCATCACCATCACCAGCGC
>JBOHXA010000496.1:0-2683 GCA_050737335.1 Limisphaerales bacterium
TCGTAACGCAGCTCCATGCGGGTAAAGGGTTCCGGAGCGGTCGCCTTCCAGCTAAGCCAGTTTTTTTCCCAATGCCGATTTCCCAGCACGCCCACGGTTTTCAATTTATTGCCCACGCGGAACGTCGCCGGGCAGCTTGTCGCGGGCCGTCCATTTGGGGCATAACACGCGCCAACCAGCAGCAAATCGGCGCGCGGTTTAAAATAGGCGAAATCCGATTCGTAACGGGAACCGCCTGCTTTTTCCGGGTCATCGGGATAAAACTCGTCGCCCGTTGGAAATTTCTGTTCTTCGGCGGGCAAAGCCGCCCCATTTAACTTGAGATCGAACGTCCCCTTGACAATCCAGGTAAGGGAATGCTTCGGAAAATTCAGCCGGCCTGGCAGGGGGGCGCATTTGAGCGCCGTTGGGTTGACGATCTTCAAGGTTGAGGTTTTTGACTCGGTTATTCCTCCGGGCGCCGTTATTTGATGTCGGTGGACTTGAGCACCCGCTTTGCCACGAGGGCCTTGGTCAGCGCTTCCCGTTTCGTTGCTTCTTCCTTGTCCTGTGCCTGGAGCTTTTGCACCTCAGCCGTCAGCGTGCTGGACATCGCCACCGGCTTGTCCTGCACGGTTAGCGCGCCGCTGGAAACGTTCAGGCCGGTAACATTGACCTTGGTTCCTTTGATTTCGATTGTGCCTGATGGATTGATCGTAATCGCGCTGGTGCCGGATTGAATGACAATCTTGGCGGTTTTATGCTCTAGGGTGACTCCTTTATCATCCATTTTCAATATAGATTGGTCGTTATCGGCCAAAAGCTCGACGGTCTTGTTCGCCTGAAGGATTGCTGATTCGCCATTGCCCTGTTTGGTCATTCCCAATTTAAGCCGCGAATGGTAGGGGGGAGGAGTGGTCGAACCTTTGGCTCCGTGGGAAAGGTGTGTTATTGCATTGGCGGTCTTTTTCAGATGTTGGTCGTAAATCAGCGTAATGAGAATGTCCAGGGCTAAAATTCCGCCCGCAACCCCCATGGCCGTCTCTTCCGCTTTAAGGGAAGCGGCTTGTTTGGTCGCATCATCCTCATCGGTGCCTTCCTCGTAGCTTTTGGCGATAAAGAAGCTGGCGGCCGCCAAACCGGCGCCGCACAAAAGGGGAATCACCGCCAATATGGCATTGCAAACAAGGGCCTTTTTGTCCAGTTCTTCTTTCTTTCCCAGCTTTCCACCCACGGTGATTTCCAGATGATCATGATGGGCATGAAAAACCGCGGTACCAGAGCTGTGCCCGTGCCCGGCGATCAAATTCATGACTTCGTATGCCCCAAAAACCATGTTCCCTTCGCAAATCCTGCTGACATCGGTGCCGGCGCCCTCATACACGTAGCCGCGGTTAAAGCCAATATCAGTGCCATACGTGAAATCGAGCTTGCCTCCAAGCCTGGCTCCCAGGTCGGTGCCTATCACAAAATCTGTCTTGGCCCCAAGGACCGATTTGGTGTCAACCCCGGCGACAACCTCGGACTTGGCGCCCGCGATGAAATCAAGGCTATCCCCAAGCGTCGCGCCCACGTCGTTGCTTCCCGTCCATCCGACACTGCTGCGGCCAAGCGTGATGCCGCTGTTATGATGCGGGCTGTGCAGGCGGATATGCTCGTCTCCGGGCGTGGCGATAAAAACCAGCTTGTTGCCGTAATCATCCTGCATGACTCGCTTCTCCTTGTTGTCGGGAAGCTGAAACGGCGGCATATTGTTCGCGTTATAGACCCGTCCCGTAATCAGCGGCCGGTCAGGGTCTCCCTCAAGGCATTCTACAATCACTTCATCGCCAACGTGGGGCAGGGCCATGTCACCCCAGTTCTTGCCGGCCCACGCTTGGGACACACGGACCCAGCACGAGCTGTTTTCGTCGCTTTTCCCGAGGCGATCCCACGGGAATTGCACCTTGACCATGCCGTAGCCGTCGGGGTCGGTGTAGATTTTTTGTCCCGACGGCCCGACCACTGTCGCGGTCTGCGGCCCGCGGATAAGCGGCCGAGGCGTGGAGCGCGTCGGTCGGAATTGCTCGGACGCCGGTATCGCCGTAAAGCCGCAGGAAAAAAACTCGCCTTCCTCAAGCTTGCCGGCTTCAAACGCGCCCGCGCTTGCGCGGAGGGACGCGCTGGTAATCAGGTAGGAACGATTTTGGTCCGAGCGCGGATGGCCTTTGAGAGCGAACTTATAACCGGAGGCGACGCCGCGCACCGTGGCCTGGGCGCTCAGGATTTCGTATTGCGCCTGCAATTCCTGGATGCGCAACTTGGCGTAGGCCGTCCCCTGGTCTGACGTGCCGAATCCGCCGGGATAATCGAAGACCTCGTAATCGGCGTTCTGATGTTGGCGGGAAATGTTCGCGTTGCCCGTGAGGGGCGCCTTCGGGGTCGTGAAATTGAAGTCGTTGAGCACGCACATGCCCGGCTGGATTTCCTTTTCTACAAGCCAATCGGTCACCGTTTCGCGCTGTTCCTCGAGCTTTGCCGCCGAGGGCCGATACGTGAACGAGTCATAACCGGGAAACGTGTCGTGCGCGGAAGGGGAGTCGGCCAGGATCAAAATGTGTTTTCCGTTTTGGTGCTCAAAAAAATAGTAAATGCCCTCGCGCTCCATCAACCGGCTCACAAAATTAAAGTCGGATTCACGATATTGAACGCAATAGTCCCACTG
>JBOHXA010000497.1:0-1778 GCA_050737335.1 Limisphaerales bacterium
TTGTAAAGCCGCCTAACGACCAAGAACTGAGCCACGCCGGTATCAGATTTTCTGGCCTATCCATTTTCACCACACCACGCTGCGCCGGACGCAACCGCTTGTCCAGCAGATTTTTCCGCAATTAGGCCCCCGAATGCTCCGCTAGCAAAGGCTGCAAACGGCCTCTTTTGCGTTTGACCGCGTTTTTCCTTTGCCAGTACTGGTTCAGGGCGTTTGTGACTTTGGCCAGCCACGCCCGGTCTTTGGTCTGTTCCAGCACTTCCGCCGCCGCGAAGTATTTCACGCTGTTGGGCGGAGGATTGCCCAGCGGCTTGAGCAGTCGCGCACCGACGAGAGTAGGCACGTCATGCGGCTGGCAATTAAGCACCCAGGCCGCTTGTTCTGCCGTCAAACGCGCCGGCAATTGTCCGAGCAATCGCATAAATTGATGTTGTTCCTCTTTCATTCCAGTCCCACGCCTTCGACCGCAGCGGAGCGCGAGCTTCTGGCTCGCCAGCCGCTCCACTGCTCGTTTATCTGGCTTTCGGTCGTTTTCATTCCAGTCTGAAATCCTTGAATGCCGGATGCCGCTGGCCGACCAGCTTGACACCCCACCATGCGCCCTCTTTCGTGACATACTTTGCGCAATAATCCGAAACGTCATCCCGGCTGTTCACCGGCTCAATCCGATTCCGACCATAACGCTCAAACCATTTTTGCCAAAGGACCCGGCGCGATTTGTTTTTGCAATCACACCACAACGCATGGACATGGTAACCGTCACGCCCTGGATTCTGTTCCAGCGCGTAAAAATACGATACGCCCCACATTTCCCGCTTCATGAACTTCTCGTAACACCGTTGCGCCGACCAAACCGACCCTTCCCAGGCAAATGTCAGATGAGCGATCACCTGCCATGGCGCCAACGAGTGAACCCAATCACCCATCGTCACCGCCAACTCTGCCGCTTTGACCCGATCAACCGGCTCGATATACCGTGCAATGTTCATATTTGACCTTTAATTCTCCGCATCTGGGCACACCTTTCGGACAAGGATGGTTGGCGGGGCGGGGCGCTTCGCGCACCCGCCCTCGCCAAACCCATCCACGAGGCCGCCATGCATGACCACGTTTGCGACTACTCCAAGGGCAACACCGAACTCGCACGAATTATCACGCCGTTCTTGGCGTCAAACGTGTTCGGTTCCATCAGATCGAACTCGACCACCAGCTTCTGGCCCTCTTTAAACGTGCAGGGACTTTCCTTGGCGGCTTGTTCGAGTGTTTGGATGTTGCGCGGTGACCACAGTTGCACTGTGGGCGCTTTCCCATCGGCGCATTGAACCTCGAAAAGATTCACCACGCCGACGACCTTCTTGGCTTTATTCTCCACAACTTTGTGGCGATGAACCACAAACCTGGCAATGACCATGCGACGGCCAGCCAGGAATTGATCTACTGCGATTTGCTGTTTCATACTTTCTTTTGGCTTACCGACGTGACAGGCGACGCCACGGCCTTCGCCGCTGGACTTACCAGCGATTTGCCCGTGAGTGAAACCGGCCCCGCTGGACGGGCGGGCGGAGTGACCAAAACACTAGATGCCGTTGCGGAAATGCCTTTGACGCCAAGGTAATTGTCCAATGCTTCTTCCGTGATTCGTTTGTGACGAATGCCCGAAAGACATTTGAGATGACCGCGCTTGATCAGGTTGAGAACTGTTTTGTAATCAACCTTCATCAACCCGGCGACTTCATCGGCTGTGTATATTTTCACGACTAAACTCATGCTTTGGGCGT
>JBOHXA010000498.1:0-1686 GCA_050737335.1 Limisphaerales bacterium
CCCTTACACCCAGAACACCAATATTTACAACTGCCCGGCTCAACGCCAGGGCGGCTTCAGCTATTTTAACGGCGTCCGGGCCGCTTATATAATCGCCTCCGACTTTGCCCCGGTTGATACAAAAAAAATCCGGTTTCCCGCCGCTTACGTGTTGTCCGGTGACACAATCTGGACCGGACCGGGTATTGCGGACTCAGATAAGGACGATTACACCCAAAACTGTGTTGGCGGCCCCGATAACGGCAGCCCCTGGGTTGGCTGGCAGGCTCATGGCAAAGGACAAAACATCCTTTTCAGCGATGGACACGTGAAATGGTACAAAGCCTACGCTCCCGACGAGATGACGTTCCGCTACGACTCCATTCACGGCTGGCAATGAGCCAATGATGAGCAATTCCAAACTTCAAAAGCGAGTGCCAGGCATTCTGACGGTTTTCGGCAGCGTGCTGTTCGTCCTCGCGTGGCATCTGTGCGTGATTGCCGCTCGCCCGGCCCATATTATGGAAATTGCAACGGAAATCGGGTCCATTCCCCAATATAAGGAGGAATTAAACGCCCGCGAACTTGTGCCCAGCGGCGACGGCCGCGCCCTTGTTTTCTTTAAGGAAACAGAGACCGGCCTGGGCACCTATTTTTGGGACACCGACCTGGGCAAAACCAAATTTTTATTCGAGCAGCGGGAGAAATGGTACGCGGGAGAATTGGACATCGTTTCATGGTCGCCGCATGATCGCTATGTCGCTTGCGCCTACAAGTGCGATATTGATCCACAGAACCCCACCCGCAATCTTGATATTTATGACGGGGCCACCGGCGAGCCTGCGAAAAAGATTCTGGCCCGGTGGGATTCCAAATTCATTTGGTTGTCAGACGAGTCGTTCGCCTATTCGACCTACAACCAGGCCTGGCTCGTCTTACGGCGCGCGGAAAACGGCGCTTGGGTGCAAACCCGCGTGATCAAAAGGTTTGGCGATGGAAAACTTGAAAACCTTGTCGCAACCTCCCCGCACTCAGTCGCATGGCGGCAAGAGAATGAGATTTGGACTTATGATTTCGATTCGGGCGCGCCCAGGAAAATTTGGGAGTCCACGACCAATACACTGGAACGCTTCGCTTGCGCGCTTAACGGCGACCTTCTTTTGAATTGCCGGGACGAAAATGGCCCCCTTTCCATTCGACTTCGCAAGCCCGAGTTGGGCGAAAAGCAGGCAACCGTTCTTGCCGGGACTCGCAGACTCGATCCGGGATCAAACGTCAAACTGTCCGAAACCCATGGGCAATACATCTTTCTGATAATGCAAAACGGCGGCGAAAATTCCGTGCGTTTCGTTTGGGACGGCATGGTTGAATCTTACGCCCTGGCCGGCAAATTTTTATATTTTGTCGGAAGCTATGCATCCGATCCGCCCGGCATCTGGCGGTACGATATCAACGCAAAAGAAACGGCACGTGTGGACTCAGCCCTAAACAAGCCGCTGAAATACGCGCGCGGCATCCTTCCAGAGGTCGGGACTGGAAAAAATGCCGCGGGCGGGCAATTCACTTATCATATTTGGGCGCCTGTAAACGTAAAAACCGGAAAAAAATATCCCCTGGTCATCGGCCAGACCCACTACATGTGGTATTCATACGAGCAAATCGCCCCGAACGCCCAATGGTTTTTTGCGTTCGTGGACCGGCCATCAT
>JBOHXA010000499.1:0-2729 GCA_050737335.1 Limisphaerales bacterium
CGGAAGCACAACGAATGACGCTGGGCGAAAGCGAATTCGAGTACCTTTTCGACATCATCCGTGGTTGCGCTGATCTGAACCAGCAAACGGACGGCGAGAAAGCGGCTATTTGGGCGGCGACGTTTGAAAGTTTTGACGAAGCCGGAAGCGGCAAAAAGCAGAAAGATTTGCGGAGGTGCCTGGTGAAGTTTCTTTTTCGCCACGCTCCATCGCTGGCGGCAAGCGAACACGCCTTGAGGGTTGCCTTTGACCGCAAATTCGTGCGATGGACCGAAAAAGGAAAGTCGGCCACGGTTTTGCGGGATGGCCGCAAAGCAAAAGCGGGCATCCCAACGGCGCAGCCGTTTGCCAAGCAGGACGTTGATAAAATCGTCTGGCACGCAGCGCAAAATTGCGGCGGGCGCGTTGCCCAGGCCGTCCGCGATCTGGCTGGAAGCGGCGCGCAGTTGGGTCTTTCGGAGGGGATGCTGGAAATTATTTCCCGTCCCGCTGCGAGCAAAAGTTACGTGAACCGGCGATTGATGACTCAGGCTTCAAACGAGGTTACACAGTTAATGCCGCATTTCTTAGGCAAGCAGGCCGTTGACGATATTACGGCATCGCTTAAGCGCGATTACTCAAAGCTGGCATCAATGGCCGCTGTCAGCGCGGATGACTTCACGCTCCCGGTTTATTTTTATGTCCCTGACGGAAAAGGTTCGTTCACGCTCACGCGGGGCCAATGCCTTATTTTCCTGGATGCGCGCTCCTGGCGGATTCTCGGTTACTCGCTACAGCCTGAACGCAATTACAATTCCCTCGTGATCCGCACGCTAATGAACCGGGTTTGCCGCGATTGGGGAATTCCGGGCGTCTGGTATTTTGAGCGCGGCATTTGGAAGCGGTCATTGCTGGTCAATGGCTGCGCGCCTGCCGGATGGGACGACGCTCTGTCAGCCACGGAAGTAAAAACGGGATGGGAAGCTTTTGGGGTAAAATTCATTTATGCCAAACGCGCACGGACAAAGCCTATCGAGCGCGTTGGCGGGATGCTCCAAGATTTGATGCACGGCGTTCGCGGTTACTGTGGGCGGGATGAGCGGCGCGACTGCCCAGAACAGACAAAACGCGCGATGGATGACGTTCAGGCCCGGCGCGTCGCTCACCCCGGCGAATTGTTTTTAAGTTTTCAGGAATGGGACGAACTGCTTGCAAAGCTGATAGAAAAATATAACGCGGCAAGCCAGGACGGCGAAGTCCTGCAAGGGTTAAGCCCGGAAGATGCCTTTCAGAAATTTTGGCCGGAATCCGATCCACCCGCCAAGCTGGATGAGCGGTCATGGCATCTGCTCGCGCATTACGTCAGGCGCAACCATGTAGGGGTGAATGGAATCTCCTTTAGGATCGGGCAAAAGCAATTTGTCTATCGGAATGAGCGGACCGGCCAAGATCGAGGGAAACAAGTCCTGGTTTGGTTCGATCCAGAAAGCCCGGACTTTATCAGCGTCACGGATTTGGACCGCAAAAACCCTTATCTGGTAGAACGCTCAATGCCAGTGGATTTTCTGTCCGCGAAGGGAGATGAACTGTTTGAGCGGGAAACGTCCAAAGCAGCGGCCCACGGCAATTATTACCGCACTCGCTACCGCACGCTTAAAGCGACGTTTGCGCCAACTTTCCGGCGAAACATCGTTGACCCGCAGACGGCAAAGACCGCGCAGGAAATGCAGCGGCAACGCGACGAGCGCGAAGCGCAAGAGCGCGAAACGAAGGCAGCTAGGAAGGGCTATTCGAGGCTTGGCATGTCAGCGCCGCGCGGCCTGCGGCCCCGCGAGGCGGACGCGGCCAAAGAACTGGCTTCAATCTTAGGGAAAGACAAAACCTTGAGCACGGACGCAAGCGGCGAAAAGGTGTATCAGCTAAAGGCATCAGGCACGGACGGAACGGAGTATGTGAATTATCTGCTCACGCGGCTGGCGGATTTTCGAAAGATCGGCGGCGGTCCCTTTGGCCAGAAATTTAACAAGGCTGTGACTCTCGGAACGATGCGCAGAATGGCCCAATCGCACTTGAAGTGCAGCGTCTATGATGAACCGCGCCACAACGAAATTTGCGCACATCTGAAGGAGGCGATTGACAAGACAATTCAGGGGAAGAATAACGCGGCAAAAGGCGTCCCGAACTATGACGCGGCTGAAAACCACAAACTGAAAGCAGGTGAAAAATGAGCAGCACACGCAGAGTAAGTGAAGGCGGTACATTCAGCCAGGAGCGATTTGCAAGCGCGCAAGAGTTTGAGCGCGGGTTAATGGCGAATCTTGTAGCCAAGCGTTGCAGCCTTTTAGACCCGGATTCCAGGCAATTGATTTGGTTCCTGCAACTGCTGTCGCATCGCGCCGGCGGCATTAAAAAACTGGCCGCTGAGTTGATAACGAAATACCCGGACCGGGTTGCCACGGCATCCATGAGGAAATTCGGCACGAAGCCTGACAAGGTTTATTCCGCCGCGCAGGTCCGCGCTGTGCGCAACGAAATGGGTTCGGGCGGTTTTCCGCTATACGGAGAAATCCGGGAATGCGAACTTGAATACCTGCTCGAAGCAAATCCACAACGCGAGATGTAAAAGCGTATGGAGCGTATGGAGTCCTACCGTTTCCCTAAAAGCTATCCGGCTGAAATATTTATTAAGGAATGTGCGGCGGCCGCACATGGATGCCTGGAACAATACTTGAAGGAACTTTGTATTGACC
>JBOHXA010000500.1:0-3072 GCA_050737335.1 Limisphaerales bacterium
CATTAAGATGCGGCCAGAGACTTCCCAGTTTCAGCCGCACTGCTTGCAGCGATCCCATGTCCGAAAGTTTCGCATCGTTTCGCCAAGTTGTAAATTTTATTTATTGACACTGCCTTACCAGGGCGGCGCTACCGTTAACGGCCTTACCTCGCTTATAAAATTCAGCCAAATCCAAACCGCGGGCCCGGGCGTCGCTCAAACGATTTGTTTTGTGGATGAGTCTCCAAGCAGTGTGGATGACGGATGCTTTGGACTTTATAATTCAACCGCTATAGCTTCGGGACCGGATCCGGATCGCTGGTGGAACCTTCCAACGAGCGCTCACGACGACGGCTGCATTTTTGCCTTTTGCGACGGTCACGTGGAATATTGGAGATGGCATGGCAGCGCGATCCGTGCCGACAACGCGATGCCGTATAGCACGTACGGCGCCTCCGGCAATTGGCCGGCCGACCCTCTGACCGGTTCGGGCAGTTCAACCGATCTACCGCGCGCCGCAAATTGCCAGGTTCAGTAACGAATCGTTTGTTCGCAGAGAGTCGCATTGGACGGTATGCGCAAACCATTTCGATTCCAATTGGGAGGACCGGCGGCCCAGCCGATAGACAACGGAAAAACCATTTTGTCCATGCGATTGCCATTTTATCCATTGCCAGTTTGCCGGAAAGTTTGAGAAAATGTTTGCCCGTCATCTGTTGTCATTCCTCGGCAAGTCAGCGATGCGCCATGCGATTGCATGGTGAAAGCGCGAATCTCCATGGGCTGATACAGCTTTGGAGACCATGACATTGAACCGGTGAACCTTTCCATCAAAAATATGCCAGGCATCCGGGTGCCGGGGTTTGCGGCCGCGGTGGCGGCGGCTTTGCTGACGCCGCTGTCGGGCAATGCGGGCACGATCACCGCGGGAAATCTCCCGGCGACCGGGACCGATGCGGCCACCGGGATCAACCCAACGAACACCTATCTTTGTTGCATTGATTTCGGCAATGATGCCAACCCTCCTGCCAGTATCAATGGCGTGCCCTTTATCCATCCCAATCTCGGCAGCCAAATCGTCAACACCACCAACGGCGTGGACTCCAACCACGGCGGAAGTTACGCGATAACGAGCGGGGGATCAGCCGCCTGTGAAATCGCCGAAACTTCCAGCACCACGCAGGGCAGTGTAAGCAATCAGGCCGATGGCAACACGCGGGCGTTGCTGACGGACATGATTTACGTCGGCAGTTCCGCGCCGGTCAATAGTTGGCTCAATCAAACCTATGGCGGCTTAATCATCGGCCGTCCGTATGCGTTGCGCATTTACTACAGGTATTGGGGAAATACGGTCGGCGGCCGGCCCATTAACGTCTGTTTCAATGGCGAAGGAACGCCCCAGGCATATTCAGGAAATCCGCTCGCCGAGGATGCCGGGGGCGCCCATTATATCGAATACGATTTCACCGCGTCCTCTACCAACGTTTCCTGCCTGATGACCAATCTTGTCGCTAACGATTCCCCGCTGGTCTATGGAGCCACTTTGCAGGATCTAAGCGGCGCGGGCGTCATCAGGATCGTGGACCTGCCCGCGACCAACACCGACGCGGCCACGGGAATCGGCTCTTCGAACTCTTATCTCTGTTGCATTGATTTTGGCAACGGCGCGAGTTTCCCCGGCAACATCAACGGGGTGCCCTTTATCCATCCTGACCCCGGCAACCAAATCGTCAACACGACCAACGGCGTGGACCCCGATCATGGCGGAAGTTATACGATAAGCACCGGGGGGTCCGCTCCCTGCCGGATTGCCGAAACTTCGAGCGCCACTCCATCCGGCCAGGCGGATGGCAACACATGGCTGATGTTGAACGATATCATTTACGTCGGAAGCTCCGCGCCCGTCAACAGTTGGCTCAATCAATCCTATGGAGGATTGTTTCCAGGGCATGCGTATGCCCTGCGAATTTATTTTCGGCAATGGGCCGCGGATACCCGCGCGATCAATATCAGCTTCAACGGCACTGGCGCGAATCAACCCTACCAGGGCAATCCTCTCGATGAAGACGCCGGCGGCGCGCGCTATATCGAGTACGATTTCACCGCGGCGGCGACGAACGTATTCGTCGGCATGACCAATCTTCTGGCCAACGAATCTCCGCTTGTCTATGGAATCACGCTCCAGGACGACTCCGCCTCCTTCGCGCCGTTCATGTCCCAACAGCCTTCAGTGGCCGTGAACGGCAATTCAATCGCCATCAATGCAATCGCCATGGGATCGGCGCCGCTGGCGTACCAATGGTTCTTCAACACGGTTTCCAATTACAGCGGCGCAACGGAGGAAATCAATGGCAACGGTGTGTCCGGTTCAACCACTCCCACTCTGACGACCACAAACAATCTTCAGGACTACTATTTTGTCATTGTGACCAACAACTATGGTTCCGTTGCCAGCGCGATAGCGGAATATAATCCGGCGCCGGTCATCGTGGCGCAACCGGTTGGTGGAACCAATGCGCCGGGCACGAGCTTTGACATGACGGTCGGGGCAAATGGCATCCAGCCGCTGGCTTATCAGTGGTTCGAAAATGGCCAGGCCATCGCTGGCGCGACCAATGCCGAACTGGGCTATGGTTATTTGCGCCTGAGCGATAGCGGTTCGTATTGGGTGGTCGTCACCAACGATTATGGGGCGACTACGAGCAGCATGACCTCCCTGGTGGTTGCCGGTTCAAATCCACCGCCGCCCGATTTCACTCAGACTGACGCGGAGTCGGTTGCCGACGCCGCCCAGGCCGCCGCGCTGGCCGCCGCGTCCGATGCCAATCAGGCCACCACAAATTGGATTGCCCACTGGATCGGCCCGGCGGCTTCTCAAACCAACCTTTGGCTTTGTTACCGCAAGACATTCTCCCTGCCGGATCAACCATCCAGTGCCATCGCCCGCATCGCCGTTGACAGCAAGTATTGGTTGTGGGTCAACGGCCATATGGCAGTGCGGGAGGGCGAACTCAAGCGCTCGCCCACCCCGACTGATACCTGGTACGACCAGGTGGATCTGTCGCCGTACCTTCAGGCGGGATCCAATACTAT
>JBOHXA010000501.1:0-7492 GCA_050737335.1 Limisphaerales bacterium
GAATCATGCTCTTGACAGACGACGAAATCCGCGAAATGGGCCGGCTGTGCGCCTCGCGAAAAATGGAGCTAAGCCTGTTCGTAGGGCCGCGCGGCACTTGGGACATCAGTCCCATGCCATGGACGCAATCGGGCAAAGCGGCCGGCATTCGTCACGAGGGAATGGATCAACTGGTTTATGCCATCGAAGATTTGAAACGCGCGGCCTCCCTGGGCATCCGCGGCGCACTGGTCGGCGACGAAGGCTTGGTTTTGCTGGCCAAAAAAATGAAGGAACAGAACGTTTTGCCGAAAAATTTTGTCATCAAATGCTCCGTTCAAATGATGGCGTCCAATCCGGTGTCGGTCCGCCTGATGCAGGATTTGGGCGCCGACACTTACAATGTGCCCACCGGGTTGACGCTGCCAAAACTCGCGGCGATCCGGCAGGCGACGAGCATTCCGCTGGATATGTACGTGGAAGCGCCGGACAATTTCGGCGGTTTTATCCGGCACTATGAAATTCCGGAATTGATTCGCATCCTGGCGCCAGTGTATATCAAGTTCGGGTTGAGGAATCATCCGGACGTGTATCCTTCGGGCAAGCAATGGGAAGCGACGAACATTTCGTTGTGCCAGGAGCGCGTGCATCGAGCTGCCTTGGGAATGCAGATGGTGATGCGGTACTGTCCCGAAGCGCTCACTTCAAAGGCCGGGCCGCAGGATTTGGGAATACCGGTTGTGAAAGAACATTAACGTAATGTCCATCGAGGCCAAACAATATATCAATGGCGACTGGGGCGCGAGCGCGTCCGGTGGCGGCGCGAACGGCCAAAAGCGCGCGACCCGGGAAAATCCCGCCAAAACATCGGAAACCGTTGGCAGCTATCCATTGTGCGGCGCCGAAGATACCGGCGCCGCGATTGAAGCGGCTCATGGCGCCTTTCCCGCATGGAAGGCATTGGCCTGGCCGGCGCGATCGGAGATTCTTCATCGCGCGGCGAACATTTTGGATGATCACAAGGAAGATTTGGCGCGGATAATGGCGCGTGAAGTGGGCAAACCCATCGGCGAAGCGCGCGGTGAAGTCAAACGCGGCGTAGTCCTTCTGCGATATTACGCGGGCGAGGGACTGCGTTCTTTGGGCGAAGTGTATCCCGCGTCCGACGGAAAGTCATTGCTCTACAGTAATCGCATTCCCCTGGGCGTGGTTGGCGTCATCACGCCGTGGAATTTTCCGGTCGCGATTCCCATTTGGAAAATGGCTCCTGCTTTGATCTTTGGCAATACCGTGGTATGGAAACCCGCTGAACCGGCGTCCATTACAGGATTCGCGCTTATGCAGTTATTGGAAAAGGCGGGGTTTCCGAAGGGGGTCATCAATATGGTGACGGGCAAAGGCGCGGAGGCCGGCCAAAGCATTACGTCGCATCGTCTGATGCACGGGATCAGTTTCACCGGCTCGAATGAGGTTGGCCGAAAAGTGGCGCTGGCCGCCGTGGAACGGGGAATCAAATTCCAACTTGAGATGGGCGGCAAGAACGCGACGATTGTCGCCGCCGACGCCGATCTGGATAAAGCAGTCGAGCTGACCCTCAGCGCGGCGATGCGATTTTGCGGCCAAAAATGCACGGCCACCAGCCGCGTTATCGTTGAGGAAAGTATTCTTCCGGCCTTTACCGAAATGATCGTTGAAAGAGCCAGAAACATTAAAATGTCTGACCCGCTGGAGGATGACTGTTATCTCGGCCCCGTCGTCAACCAGACGCAACACGCAAGCATCCTGGCTTCGATCGAACGGGGCATGCAAAGCGGGGCCAGATTGCTGGCCGGGGGCAAAAAAGCCGAGGGTAAACCAGGCTATTTCATCGAACCAACGATCTTTGGGAACGTCGAGCCGAACTCAGAGCTGGCACAGCGGGAAATTTTCGGGCCGGTGCTGGGCATCCTGCCAGCCCGCGATTTGACGCGCGCGCTGGAAATCGCCAATGCCGTGCCTTTCGGTTTGAGCGCGGCCATTTTTACGAAAGACGTCAGCCGCATTTTGAAATTCATCAAATCCGCGGAGGCGGGAATGATCAAGATCAACGGCGAAACGGCCGGCGTTGAACCGCACGCTCCCTTTGGAGGCCTCAAACAATCCAGCTCGCATTCGCGGGAACAAGGCAGGGCGGCGATAGATTTCTTTACGTCAATCCAAACTATTGCTATTTCTCCGGCCGAAGACGTTTAAGTTCAATGAAAATCACGAAAGTTTCCGCCGATCTTCATCAAATCCCCGTGCATCGGGATATGCGCGACGCAATCCGCCATTTTAACAAGATGGACGTCGTGTTTGTGCGGATGGAAACGGACGAGGGGGTTACCGGACACGGTTTTACTTACAGCATCATTCCACACGGAGCGCGCGAAATTTGTTCCGTCGTCAGGACGAGCATTCAATCGTTGATCAGCGGGATGAATCCGCTCAACAATGAGCAAGTCTGGTATGAGATGTGGCGCCGGATGGATTGGGTGGGACGAGGCGGGATTGCCGTGCTGGGCCTGGCCGCTGCGGATATCGCGCTCTGGGACATCAAATCCAAAGTTGCGGGTCTCTCGTTGCACCGGCTGCTGGGAGGTTATCGCGACAAAGTGCCCGTTTATAACACGGACGGGGGCTGGCTCAATCATTCGCTGGACCAATTGGTCGAGGAGACGCGGGAAATTGTTCGCGCCGGTTTCCGCGGCACCAAAATCAAAGTGGGCAAACCGGATCCGGCGGAAGACGTCGAACGAATCGCCGCAGTCCGGAAAATTCTCGGTCCGCACCGGACGCTGATGGTGGATGCCAATGAATGTTTTACGCAGGCCGAGGCGGTTCGTCGCGCGGCCATGTGGGAGGAGTTCAACCTTTTTTGGTTTGAAGAACCGTTGCCCGCGGAGGACATTTCCGGCCATGCAGCCCTCAAGGCGCATACTTCGATCCCCATTGCGCTGGGCGAATCGCTATTTAACCGGCATCAATTCAAGGACTATATCGCCTGCGACGGCGTTTCGATAGTGCAACCCGACGCCTGCCGTTGCGGCGGCATTACAGAATGGCTGAAAATCGCCCATATGGCCGCGTGTTATAACATGCAGGCGAGTCCTCACTTTGTGATGGAATTGCACTTGCCGCTGGTCGCCGCGATTCCGAACGGTTTGTTTGTCGAATACATTCCCTCACTCGACGCGGTGCTTCGCACTCCGATGATTCTCGAAGACGGTTATTTCCGTCCGAGCGACGAGCCGGGCCTGGGCATCCCGTGGGACTTCGAAAAGCTTGAACGATATAAAGTGGCCGCGGCCAATGAGAATTGACAGCCACCAGCATTTCTGGAAGGCCGATCGCGGCGATTATCATTGGATGAGCCCGGCGGCGCCGGTGCTGTGCCGCGATTACCTGCCTTCGGACCTGCGGCCATCGCTGAAAAAAAACAAGATTGATAAAACGA
This sequence comes from Limisphaerales bacterium, assembly GCA_050737335.1. Classification (GTDB taxonomy): domain Bacteria; phylum Verrucomicrobiota; class Verrucomicrobiia; order Limisphaerales; family UBA11358; genus UBA11358. Next base: position 3,455 of record JBOHXA010000501.1, read on the forward strand.
TCCTCGTCCAGGCGGCGCAAACCGTGGCGGAAACGGATTTTCTTCTGGAGTTGGCGGGGCAAAATGATTTCATCGCCGGGGTGATCGGCTGGCTGGACCTGGACAGTCCCCAGTTCGCCCGCGAGCTTGAGATGTATGCCAAAAAGCCAAAGTTTCTGGGCATCCGGCCGATGCTCCAGGACCTTCCAGACGACGAATGGATTTTGCGGCCGCGCGTCATTGAGGCCCTCAAATTGGTGGCGGAACGAGAGCTGCCCTTTGAATTTCTGACGTACACCCGCCACTTGCCGCATGTCTTGACCGTCCTGGAAACCGTTCCGGGCTTGCGCGCCGTCCTGGACCACGTCTCCAAGCCGGAAATTAAAAATCGAAAACTCGAACCGTGGCGCTCGCTGATGGCCCGCGTCGCAAAACATCCCAATCTTTATTGCAAGCTTTCAGGCATGATCACCGAAGCAGACCACAAAACGTGGATTCCGGACGATTTGCGGCCCTACGTCGAACACGTCCTGGATTGTTTCGGTGTTGACCGGGTCATGTTTGGGAGTGATTGGCCTGTGTGTCTCCTGGCCGGCTCCTATGACCAGGTTGCCGCCGCCCTTCAGGCGGTGGTGCAGCCGCGTCTGGATAAACAGGGCGAACTGGCTGTGTTCGGCGAGAACGCGGCGCGTTTTTATAAGCTGGCGCTGTGACAAATAACGGAGCAATCGGCGTGGCCTTCATCGGCGCCGGCATCGTCGCGGAAATGCACGGGCGCGGCGTGGCTTCCACTCCGGGCGCGCGGCTCGCCGGTGTTTACGACCCGGTCCCGAGTCAGGCAAAAAGGATCGCGAAAAAATTTGGCGGTCGCGTTTATAAAACTCTGGATGAATTGCTCGAGGACCAAAGCGTGGGCGCGGCCCACGTCCTGACGCCGACGCAACAGCATGTTTCCATCGCCTTAAAGGTCCTGCAAGCGGGAAAGCATGCGTTGGTTGAAAAACCCGTCGCCATGACCGTTGCTGAAATCCTCCAATTGCAGGCGGCCGCAAAAAAATGCGGCCGCGTTTGCATGCCGGCGCACAATTATATTTACGCGCCTTCCCTGCAACGCGCGCGTCGGCTGATTTTGGAAAAAAAATTGGGACGGGTCGCCGCGATGTGGATTCTCTATAATATCCGTCATTCCGACAAAATTGCGGCCCAATGCGGCAGCGGCGTGTTGCGGGCGATCTGCATCCATCACGCTTACTCGTTGCTTTACCTGCTGGGCCGGCCGGCGCGGGTTTCCGCGACGGTTTCAAACGCGGCGCACAAAGCGCTGAAATTTGAAGACCAGGCTTCCCTCACGTGCGAGTTTTCCGAAGGCCTCATCGCTCATCTTTGGTGCAGCTTCGCCGTGGATGATCCGACGAATGATCCATGGACTGTGGTGTATAAAATCCTGGGCGATCGCGGTGGACTGAGCTATTCCTGGAATGAAGCCCAATTTGACGACGCGGGCGGACCGGCGTGGGGATTGCCGTGTTATGAGGACGGCTTTCGCGGTGAAATTGATCACTTCATCAATCGCGTCATCCGTCAAAACCAACAGCCGCTCTCAACGTTGGATGACGCCGCGGACGCATTGCGCCTCATCGAAGCCGCCGAACGTTCCGCGGCCGGCGGCAAACGGGAAACGGTCAAATACTCCTGACCCAAATGCGTTATGAAAACAAGCATCTATCTTATCCTGGTCTGTCTGGTGGGTTCGGCGGGCGGATTTCTATTCGGGTACGACACATCCGTCATTTCCGGCGTCATCGGATATATCTCCGGGGCAAAAGTTTTCAATCTGAGCCCTCAACTCCAGGGCTGGACGGTCAGTGGCATCATTGTGGGCTGCATGATAGGCTGCGTCCTGGCGGGACCCTTTAGCAGTCGCTTTGGACGGAAGAAGATATTGATCCTCACAGCGGCCGTTTTCCTGATTTCCTCTGTGGGCTGCGCCCTGGCGCGCGAGTACTCCATTTTTATCGCGTACCGGATCGTGGCGGGAATTGCCGTCGGCGCGGCATCCATGCTGGCGCCGATTTATATCGCCGAAATTTCACCGCCCCGGCACCGCGGCAAGCTTGTATCGCTCAATTTGTTCGCGATTTTTCTCGGCCAGTTCCTTTCATTTTTTTCCAATTATCTTCTTCGCGACGTCGGCGGAGAGAACAACTGGCGTTGGATGATCGGCGTGATGGCCGTTCCCTCGTTCCTTTTTTTTGTGTTCCTGCTGTTCGTGCCGGAAAGCCCCCGCTGGCTCGCTGAAAAAAACCAAAACGATGAGGCCATGAAAATCCTGAGCCGAATCAACGGCCAGGCGGAAGCAAACCGGGAGTTCGCGGAAATCCAGCAAACCATTCAGGCGTCCCGTGGACGCTTTTCCGAGCTGTTCCATCGGGGAATGCGCCGCATTATGATCATCGGCATATTGCTGGCCGTCTTCCAGCAAATCACAGGAATCAACGTGGTGATGTATTACGCTCCCTCTATTTTTGAATCCGCCGGCTTTGGAAAGGATTCGGCGTTGCTCCAGACCGCTGTCATGGGCATGGTCAACCTCACGTTCGCGGCCATTTCGATGTGTTTCGTGGATAAAATGGGCAGAAAACCATTGATGCTCATTGGCTCGATCGGCATGAGCATTGCCATGACACTGCTCGCCGTGACTTTCATGACCGGCCATGCAAAGGGCTATTTCGTTCTCATCTGCATCATGGCTTACCTCGCTTCGTTCGGCTTTTCACTCGGGCCGGTTGTATTTGTTCTGATTTCGGAAATCTTCCCCAATCGCCTCCGCAGTTTTGCCGTCGCCATTTCCACATTTGCCCTCTGGGCCGCGGACTTTGTCGTCTCATACACATTCCCGCCGCTTCTTGCGCATCTGCACGGAAAGTCATTTATCGTTTACGGCGCCATGTGCGTGCTCTGCCTCTTCTTTTGCTGGAGCTGCCTCGAAGAAACCAAAGGCAAAACCCTCGAAGAAATTGAAATGGATTTTGCAAAATCCGGCTCGCTCCAAACCGCCCGCCTGCCAGTTGCCGAAGGGGGAAAATAATCGTTCATCCCAAGCGCCGCCGCAGATTAACGCCCTTCGGCAACCGACCGAGGATTCCGGAGATGGGGAAAGGCCGACGGGCACGTTCGACTTTCCGGGATTTACCCATTACTGGGGCAGGAACCGGAAGGGCGGATGGGCGATTCGGCAACAAACCTCACGCAAGCGGCTGACCCGCAGTCTCAAAGCCATAACCAGTGGTGTCGGAACAACCTGCACGAACCGATACGGGTGCAAGTGGAAGCCTTGGGCCGCAAACTCAAAGGACATTTTGGGTACTACGGAATCACAGGCAACTACGACGCCCTGGAGCGGTATCGAGAGGGAGTGATTCGACATTGGCGCAAGTGGCTGGCAAGGAGAGGCGACCCCAAAGGAATGGCATGGGAACGGATGAAACGCCTGCTCCAGTTCTGCCACCTGCCCACTGCCCGATTGGCGCACTCCAGACATGCAGTGAAACCGTAACTCAAGGAACCGTATGCGGGAAATCCGCTCGTACGTGTCGGCGGGCAACCGCCGACACTACCCGGCAGCCAGAAAATGCGGTTTTGCTTGGAAATTTGAGAATTCCGAGGAGGCAGGCGGCGAAATTAAGTAAAATCGTCATGCTAGGGTTTTGCGGGCTTAATTTCGCTAAATGAAATGCTGAATTTCAAATTAAGGGCCTGAAAATGACGCGCTTTTGCCTGGAAATCGGCAGATTTGGGCTTAATTTCGGGCGATGGCTTTTTGGGAAAAAAGCTTAATTCCGAGGGGGTCGAAATTAAGGGGGCGGTTCGGCAAAATTACGCCGACCACGAATCGGAGTTTTTACATGGGACAACTCCTATAACGAGTGCTGGCTGCCAGGAGAAGGGGGCATGGAAGCCCAAAAGTTTCGGTCAAAGATTTCCAAAAAATCAAGACAGGATTTACAGGATGAAGTTTTTCGGCGGCGGCTTGGGGCGAGCAGGGTTTCTATCCTGTTC
>JBOHXA010000502.1:0-3438 GCA_050737335.1 Limisphaerales bacterium
CAATAATGTTGCAGGTAAGGGTTACGGACAGTGATGTTCCAGCCGACGAACTTGCCGCGGCCGCTGGTTTGGAGCGCGACATATTCCTTGAGCCCCAGGAGCAGTTCTTCCTGCCGCCAACTGGCGCAAAAGTAGCCGGTATCGGAGGGCAGCCGCTTCAATGTGTGGTAACAGACATACGAATAGCACGGCATGATACTTTCCAATTCCTGACCGGCGGGGAGCGTACCGTCGTATAACAGTTCGACACGGGCGGATTTGCGAAAGGGCATGGGGAAATAGGCGTTGAACCCCTGGCGAACGTTTACCAGGGCGGTGTTGATACAGTCGCGCTCGCCGTTGGGGTCGCAAAAAAAGTCCACGAGCGGACAATCAACGCTTGGCCTCGTTTCGCCGTCCCAGAAGATGCGGAGACGAACGTCGCGATTGATCGAACCTGTCACGGGGTCGCGGCGCTGGGGATAGGCGAAATGGATCATTGTGATTTCAGCGGGGCCTTTTAGGCCGGCCACGATGACGTTGGTGGTGCTCTGGAATTGCACGGATAGGGCGTTCTCGCGCCACAGTGCATTGACGGCTTTAGTGCGGCCGAAATCCAAGCGGCATAGGTCCGAGGGCAATGATTGCGCATCAACCGGATGAGCGAAGTACGAGGCACTTAAAATGAATGCGGCGAGGAGCGAAATAAAATGTTTCATGGGCAGATGGTAGTCAGGGCAAAGGGAAAATGGAATTTTTAAGCCCGCGTCCCATCGGTTGGATGGCCTTTGTGTTCTCACGAATTTCCTTGACAATGAGCTGTGCGCTGAGTAGTATCACCGCCAATGCAGGGCATCGGAATTGCCTTACCCAATTATGAAGATCATCCGATTTGCACAAATCCTGGCTTTGCCAGCCATCACCGGCATGGTCACTTCGGCGGCCAGCGGCCAGGTTTATTCCCAGAATATCGTTGGTTATGCCAATTTGGACTTGTACGAGGGCACCAACTATATCGCAAATCAATTTGATAATGGTCAGGGCAATATGCTCGATACTCTGTTCCAGGCCGGCTCGACGAGCCAGCAAATTCCCGAGGGCGCGATGTTCACCGAGTGGGACCCGACAACCGGCGAATTCCTGCCGGCCTCGACTTATGACACAGTCAATGGCTGGAGCATTGATTACACACTGACATATTGGTGAAGGGGGAATGCTGATTTCTCCAATGGCGTTTACCAATACCTTCACGGGTAACGTTTCTCCCGCGCTGACATACCATGGGGGTACGGCCGTATTTAACCCCCCTGTGGTAAGCGGCAGTGGGTTGATGTTTCTTTCGTGCGTCATTCCGATTGAGGACGCGAATTTCTATGACGTGGTCGGGCGTGATCCGCAAAACGGCGAATATGTTACGATGTTCGACGCAGCAGATCAGACAATTACGAAGACGACATTTGACGATGGCGCATGGAATAATGGCGTCCCCGAACTCAATGTGGGTGAATCCGCCTTTTTTTATCTCGAACCGGCGCCCGAGCCTTCCGTTGCCTGTCTTGGGGCCGTCGGATTGCTGGCGTTGGCTTGGCGGCGCCGACGGTCGAAAAACGGCATAGCCTGCGATAAAGCGCTTCATAGCGGGGGACAATGATATTGGCAGAGAAGTAATTCCGGGCGCGGCGTTGCGCAGCCTCGCCCATGGCTTCGCGCCGGGCGGCGTCATGGATTAGGCCACTAAGCTCCTGCGCGAGGGCATCGGGATTATCGGAGGGCACGAGGATGCCACTGACTTTGTCTTCGATGATCTCAGGGAGGCCGCCTACGCGCCGGGCCACGCTCGGGCAACCGAAAAACATGGCTTCGAGGATGCTTAAACCGAAACTTTCGCTGTCGGAGGTGAAAAGCCCAATGTCGGCTGCCTGAAGGTAGTTTTCAATATCGTAGACGTTCTCGCGGACGATGACGCGATCATTCAATTTCAGCCGTTTGACGTCCTTGATAAACGGTTCGAATTTTCCTCCGGCAAGAACCAGGAGCTTGAACGCATCGGCTGGGCGAACTCGCGCGGCAGTTTCCAGAAGAAGATCAACCCGTTTCAGCGGACGCAGATTCGACGAGTGAAGAATCAGGACTTTGTCTTTCGCCACGCCAAGTTCCCGGCGTATTTCGTTGCGTGACAGCCGGGGTTGGCGCGGCGCAAAAAAGTTATGCACGACCTCAATCGGGCCATTGAATCCGAGCACGCGCCGTGTTTCCTGTTTCAGGAATTCGGATACGGCGGTGACAGCATCGGAATGGGTAAGGGCATGATATATGGCAGGGGCGTAAGCGGGGTCGGAGCCGAGCAACGTGGTGTCGGTGCCGTGCAACGTCGTAACCACGCGCGGCTGGAGGTCAGGCGGCAACATTGACCGGGCGAGGATGGCAGCGGAGGCGTGCGGGACGGCATAGTGAACGTGGAGTACGTCCAGTCCGGTGTCACGGCTGACCTCAGCCATTCTCACTGACAGCGGCAGGGTGTAGTCGGGGTATTTGAACAGCGAATAATCGTTGACGGCCACAGGATGAAACTTGAGGCGCGCGGCCCTTCGCGGCAGGCGGAACGGACGTTCATAGCTGAAAAAATGAACTTCATGGCCGCGCCGGGCCAATTCCTCGCCCAGAGCGGTGGCGAGAATGCCGCTGCCGCCCACGCTGGGATAACAGGCGATGCCGATTTTGAGTGAGCGGCCGCCAGACATATTAAAATTGCCGCGCGCTTCGGGCCAGTTGCGCGAGCCAATCCAGCACTAACGGATCATTTGGAAACAAAGCGATGGCGTAATCGGTGCCGGCGCGCAAGCCATGCAAGTGCGCGCGCGTAATCTGCAAATCCACGTAATCACGCGCGGCCATTTGGCTCGCGTGCGCTTGCATGGCTGACCTCCAGCTTATGAGAGTCTCTGGAGCGGAAACATCAACGAGGACAGGGCTAATGCCAGCCGGCTCGGCTTCAGCCGTGACCGCATAATAAAACAATTGCTCAATTGCGTGGCGTGGCGCTTTGCGCAATTCCCGAATGCCGCCGTATCGCGCCAGGCGGCAAGCATCACGCGATATTTGGCCCAGGCGCCAATGATCGGGATGTTGATTTTCAGCCAGGCTTGGCGCAAGCACAATTCCAGGCCGGTGACGGCGAATGATCGCCGCGAGCTTAATTGTGTGGGCCGCCCGAATCTCAAGATGCGCGTCACCGCCAAGATCGAGGAATTCAACCGTCGCGCCGAGAATGGCCGCGGCCTTTTTTGCCTCGGCGACTCGCTGTTTAGGAGTACCGTGACTGGCCGACTCGCCACGCGAGCAGACAACAAAGTGGGCCGCGCGGCCCGCGCGAGTTTCTTTGGCAATAACGCCCCCGCACGCGAACTCGATATCATCGGGATGCGCGCCAAACGCCAGCAACGCGGCCTTGTCCCTGGC
>JBOHXA010000503.1:0-14878 GCA_050737335.1 Limisphaerales bacterium
GTTTAGAACCCGATAGAAAATCCACCGTGGACAAAGCACGCTGTGCAGAACAAGGCCCATAAAACCCATGGCTTGAATACCCGTTCCCACTCGAACAAGATACGGGACAAGGACCATCGAAAAACAAACCGGGAAAATGATGGTGGAGTATTTCGCCGCCAAAGCTTCCAGTTTTGCCCTCCCACTGGCGAGCGCGAACGCGCCAAGACATCCCCAGCCCAGGCAATCCAGATAATTAAACGTTGAATATTCCTGAAATAAAAAATGAGCATGATGCCGATCATACAAACCCAAAAGTTCGACCGTCTTAAAGACGGTGGAAAACAAAATAGCGGCCAAAAGACAGCCGATTCGGTCGCGCTTCCCGAAAAAACAAAAGATGAGCGGCCAAAACAGGTAGAACTGTTCCTCGATTGAGAGCGACCAAAAATGCGCCGTGGCCCAGTCTCCGTTCATTCCCGCGTTTTCATCGTGAAAATTGCGGGTAAAAGTCAGCACTCCCCGCCATGCTCCAATGCTTTGAAAATTAAATCCGAGGACTTGCAGGATTAGAAAAATAACGACATACGCAAAATAAACCGGCCAAATCCGCAAAGACCGCCGAATATAAAAAATTTTTAAACTGACCTTTTTATATTCCACTTCTTCGGCCAGCATCAGCCATGTAATCAAAAAACCGCTGATCGCAAAAAAGAAGCGCACCCCGAGCTCTCCGTCCAGCCACGTCGTGAAGAAATAGCGATGTGCCGTGGGAAAGCCAGGGACCATCGGGGTATGGTTTGCCAGCACCAGCATAATGCTGATTGCCCGCCAGCCGTTCAAGGATGGGAAATTGCCTTTCATTATCCTCGCGTTCGACCCTCCCCGGCTTCCGCGCCATCGAAACGGACCTATTTGGCCTGCACCGGCGCGCTAAAATCGCGTTCCCTCTCAACTTTCCAGGCTGCAATGGCCACCCAAATAATGGCCGCCACAAAAAATAGAATCACTCCGGCCAGGACGTATCGGGGCCATTTGTATCGCGGCTTTTCGTCTGTCATTTTCCAATCCTCCTTGCGGAATCCCTTTTCGCTTCCCCCGGAAAAATAAAAGGTATCAGAGACCTGCCGTCAATTTTATCCGGGGGGCGCGTGAGGGCAAAGGCGGCGGCTGTGGGAAGGAAATCTTTGGCCGAACATTTCACACCGCTGACGCGGCCGGCGGCAATGCCGCCGGGCCAATAGATAATGAACGGCACCCGCAAATCCTGCGGACCACGGTTCTCATGGAAAAACTTCGGGTCCACGCCGCCGCCTTTTTCAGGGACGGTATCGCTTGTAAAGAAAATCACGGTGTCACGGCTTTCGCCCAGGTCATCCAATGCGTTGACCAGTCTCGCCACGTCGTCATCCAGGCGGGCGATGATGGCCGCGCGATTTTTCTCGGCCTGCGGCCAGGGTTCTTCGGAAAACGGCGCATCCGTCGGCACTTCACGATTGCCGTTGCCGGGAATGGTTTCATCGAGCGCGACAAAGAATGGGCGGTAGTGATTATATTGATTCGGCTGATGAGCGGTTGCGTAGTTAATGGTCCATTTCACCAATGAGTCCGGGACGTATTGCTCCTTTCTTCCCCCCGTGTTGTTGTAGATCATTTCCCTCCCGTTAAACACCCGGCTTCGGTTCTCCTCCAGAAGAAATCGTTCATCATATTTCCAAAAGTAGCCGGCATAGACATTTTGCGCGTCAACAGGATTGAAGTATCCGTCAAATTCATTGAAACCCTGACGCCAGGGAGCGCCCGGGGAATTCTCATCGCCCAGGTTCCATTCTCCAATCAGACAGGTGTTGTAACCCGAACTTTTGAGGATTTCCGCAATAGTCCGGTCGCCCGATCCCAGGGAAAAGTCCGCATCCGGCCTGTACGAGGTGTTTTTCCCGGTCATCAAGGCGCCGCGGGCCGGCGCGGGCGCCACACCCCCGGCGAAATAGTTCGTGAACCGGATGCCTCTGGCGGCAAGCCGGTCAAGGTGCGGCGTCTGAAACTGCGTCTGGCCGTAACAGCTCAAATCGCCGGCGGCCAAACCATCCGCAACAATGAGAATGATGTTCAGGCGCCGGGGCAGCGGATGGGATTGCGCCAGGGCGGTGAGTTGGAAAGCGACCATGGCGAATAGCACGCTAAAAATGAGAGGCAACGGCTTCATGCGAAATTGGATTTAATTGGCGCGGCCGCCGTTCAAACCCCGTCCATTGGCCAGCCAGGGCGCGAGCCGCTCTCCGGCCCAGGTTTCGGCGATGGGTTGGCGCTCTCGAACCACGGCCACGTCTTTGCCATTCACCAGAACTTCCGCCGCAAGGGGACGCGTGTTGTAATTGGAGGCCATGGCAAAACTGTAGGCGCCCGCGGACAAGAGCGCGAGATAGTCGCCCTGGGCCACTTTGGGCAGAAGACGGTCCTTCGCAAAATAGTCTCCGGATTCGCAAATGCCGCCGACCAAATCGGCCTTGATGGAAGGACCGGACTTGCGCCTGAGCGCAACAATTTCGTGGTAGGCCTCATAGAAGGCCGGACGAATCAGATCGTTCATGGCCGCATCCACAATGACGAAATTTTTTGCGCCGGTTCGTTTGAGATATTCGACACGCGTGACTAAAATGCCGGCGTTGCCGCAGATAAAGCGGCCCGGTTCGATCAGGATTTTCAGCCCGAGGGATTGCAGCAACGGGACCAGACGGGACGCGTACTTTTGCGGTGTTAAAATTTTATTGGCCGAACTCGATTTCCACCAGTCCGCCGAACCGCTTTGCAAAGCCGGCTTATAGACGATGCCGATGCCTCCGCCGATGCTCAAGAATTCCAACCCATAAACGCCGGCGAGATGGCGAACCATCGGCAGGATTTTTTTGACGGCCCTTTCAATCGGACCGGCGTCGGTCATCTGCGAGCCAATGTGCATTTGCAGCCCGCGTATATGCAGGTTTTTTAACCGCTTCGCACGGGCGTACAGGCCCGTGATTTGCTCGAAAGCCACGCCGAATTTGTCCTGATAAGTGCCGGTGGTGATCTTGGCGTGCGTATGAGCCGAGACATTCGGGTTCACCCGCGCGGCGACCGGCGCGATTTTGTTCAGGCGCGCGGCGATTCCATTGATGCGCCGCATTTCCGCTTCGCTTTCGACATTGAAGGAGTACACGTTTTTTTGAAGCGCAAATTCAATTTCCGCGTCCGTTTTGGCCACGCCCGCGAAAACACACGTTTGCGGGTCGCTCCCCGCGGCGATGACGCGGCGCAACTCGCCCGCGCTGACGACGTCAAAGGCGCTTCCAAGGTTCGCCAGGGTCCGCAGGACCGAAAGATTGGAATTGGCCTTCATGGCAAAACAAATCCGATGGTCCAGCGGCGCGAGCGCGCGATCGAGGCTCTCAAAATGCCGCGTTAGCGTGCGCTGAGAATAAATGTAAAGAGGCGTTCCGAATTGTTCGGCCAGCCTTGACACCGCCACGCCCTCGCAAAACAACTGGTTGCCTGAATAACGAAAATCGTGCATCAAAAGAGTGTAGGAAAATGGAAACCGAATTCCATTAAAAAAGGCCCAATGAAGAAAAAGTAGGTTTCGGGGCGCGGGGCGTTTATTCCTCCCAACAATCTAAAAATCCGTCCATTGGGCCGCTTTATGGCTCAGCGAGGATTTTCTGGCGTTGCTCCTGGTATTGCGCGGGCGTTATCTGATTGGCCATGTATTGGGAGAGCAAACTTTGAAGCTCGGATTGTTTTTCGGGGGAAACGGGCAATGGCGGCGCCGTTATATTCTCGAAATTCGGGGCCGAATTTGTGCCTTTCGGCTCCCCCCGGAGACTGGGCGCGGAGCCAATGGCTGTGGCCGGTGGAGGCTGTTGCGCCGCGGCGCCTGGCGAAGTCGTCAGACCCGGCAGCGAATGGGTCGGCGGCATGGACATCGTGTCCGGCAGCGGAGCCATTGCCGGGTTCACCGGATATTGTTCGGTTTCGTTGGTATTCAATACGGACGGCGGCGGAGCTGTAATGGCGGGCAAATTCGTCTGGCTTTTCATCCGCGCCGCGGCGGCTTGATTTGCATGAGACATTGTGGCCATGTCTGGTTCCATCCGGGAGTTCGCCGGGATATTGGTGGAAAACTGGGGTGTCGGTGTCGTAATGGGAGGCAGTGTTTCCATGGAGGGCGCCGCAGGAGGAGGAGGCGTGGCGTTGGTGGAAGCCCCCGTTTGCCCGGTGTTCGATTGATTCATCTGTTGCTCCAATGCCGCCCGGGCGGCGGCTTGCGCGGGAGTGTCGGAGTCTGCACGGGCGGCGAAAGCGCCCAAGACGAGAGTGGCTGTGAGAACGAGCGATAAAAACCTGAATCTCTGCATAAAAGTCTTACCACAATTCTTTACGCCAAATTCTCCCGCAACGCAACAGCTTTTACGGGAAATAAGTTCCGCCACGCCGGCCAAATGGGATACGTCAATAAGGACCTCAGGACGAGACGCCGGACATCAAGCCGCGACACTTTTACCCCCTGTTGCAATTCAATCATGTTTGCCGCACGCAATTTTTCAATCGTTTTGATGCCAATGAGAATGGGCCAGGCGCAGGCCAAGCGGACGCGAAACTGCCTGAACGGCAGCATATTGGTATATTTCCATCCCGCCCGCAGATGCTCTTCAGCCTTGTCCAGATACTCGCAGAACAATGGCCGAAAACGGGTCTCAGTCACAGGAGATAGAAGAGTCGAGGGCAAAAGTTTGTGCTTTTCCAACTTGTCGGCGGGAAGGTAGCACCGGCCTCGTTTCAAGTCCGCGGGGATGTCGCGCAGTATGTTAATAAGCTGAAGACCCTTGCCAAAACGGACAGCATTGATCCTCAATTCCTCTTGATCCAAGCGAGCGCGCGGGAACAAATGCGCCCGGCAAATTTGTGTCCAAAATTCGCCGACGCATCCCGCCACGCGATAAGTGTAATCGTCAAGCTCGGCGGCCGTTTCAAGAGGGACGACGCGCAAGGAACCATCCGCGAGGGGCGCCCGGTTAAACCGGTTCAAATCCAATTCCTGCCCGCTGGTAATCATCATGAGGACGTCCCGGATGAATTTTTGGTCCGCCTGGGAAAATGATTGCAAATCGTTGAGACTGCCTCCGATTTTTTCCAGCAGCAGTTTTTCGGCGGGCAACCCCTGCTTTCCGGCCAGATCGTTCAAGTCCAGGGGCGCCGGGTTTTTGCCCTGGATGCGCTCGCGCAGTTTTTGCAGCGCCGCCAAACGCCGGCTCAAAGGCACAATCTCAGTATCGGCTATCGTATCGGCGGCGCGGGCGACGAGGTAGGCAAATCCAATTTGCCGGCGAACGGGCGAAGGCAGCACGCGCAACGTCAAATAGAAAGAGCGCGACGTAGCGCGAAGCAAGTCATTATGCGGCAGGGAACTCATTGTTGAACAGCCTTCCTAATTCTAACACAAGACCTGAAAATAGCAGCACTTTAAACGGCGCCACGGGTTTATCATCATCAAGCCTGGAGCGAGCGTTCAGGAAGCGGGCCAGACCCTATTTTGGAAATTCGCGGCGCTCCTTGCGTTCATGGAGCGCCGGCGCTCGCGGGGCGCGTGGCACATTATTGAGTCCTTGACTTGTTTTGCCGAAAATTCACATCTTCTGAAATGAAAGGCAGAAGATTTGCCATCCTGATTGCCCTGGCAGGCATTGCAATCGCTGTTGGCCTGGTGCTTGGCCGTCCGCCTCATCAAATCGTTTTGACCGGCGTAATCACGACAGACGAGGTGATCGTCAGTCCGGAAATCGAGGGCCGGATTGAAACGCTTCTAGTTGATCAAGGCGATACCGTGACGAATGGACAATTAATCGCGCGGATTGAGCCGCAATTGTGGCGCGCCGACGCGGCCTTTTACGCCAGCAGCGAAGAGGCATCCAGCTATGACCTCGCCCAGACGCGGGCCGATCTGGAAAATGCGCGGTTGAATTTCGAGCGAATCCAGGGCCTTTACTCGAACAAAGTCGAATCCGTGCAGGACTACGATGCGGCGCGCACCACTTATGATTCGGCTCAGGCCCGGGTGGATGCCGCTAAAAAGCAAATCCAGGCCGCCGCCGCCCAAAGTCAGAAAGCGAGGGTCTATCTGGATTATACCAAAATTTATGCCCCAACCAACGGCATCGTGGACGTGCGGGCGGCCCTGGAGGGCGAAGTCGTCAATGCCGGCCAGGCGATCGTCACGCTCATCAACCCGGACGACCTTTGGGTGAGCGCGAACGTGGAAGAAACCTACATTGACCGCATCCGCCTGGGAGACAAATTGCAAGTGCGATTGCCATCGGGCGCGACGCGAACCGGCACGGTCTTTTACCGCGCCGTGGACGCGGATTATGCGACGCAACGCGACGTGAGCCGCACCAAGCGCGACATCAAGACGTTTGAAATCCGGCTTCGCTGCGACAATTCCGATCGCGCGCTGGCGGTGGGAATGACGGCGTATGTGACGGTGCCATTAAACTGAAGTGATGCGGGTGGAACAGGCTGCCCGCGTGTCAGCGGGGCACCGCGCCCCGTAGCTAACCAATGCTGTGGCGGCGCGCGGCGGGCTGGTAACCGGCCGCTATGGGCAAGTTGCCCGCCGCACCCTGACAGCCGGATTTGGAAACGATATGTTTGACGTGGAAGTAGAGAATTTGACGAAGCGTTTTGGCGATTTTGTCGCCGTGGACGCGCTGAGTTTTTCCGTGGGCCACGGGGAGATTTTCGGCCTGCTTGGGCCCAATGGCGCCGGAAAGTCCACCTTGATTCGCATGTTGACCACGCTTGTCCCCCCTTCTTCCGGGATGGCACGAGTCAACAATTTCGACATAGTGCGCCAGGCCAATGATGTGCGCCAGTCCATCGGCGTCATTCCGCAGGCGATGACCAGCGATCTGGAATTGAGCGCCGTCGAAAATCTGACGATATTTTCCAAGCTCTACGGCATTCCACGCGAGCAACGTAAAAGGAACATTCCTAAACTGCTCGAGGAAGTGGATTTGACGCAATGGGCTGATAAACCGATCAAGATGTTTTCCGGCGGCATGCGCCGCCGGCTGGAAAGTGCGCGCGGTCTTGTGCATCAACCCCGGATTTTCTTCCTCGATGAGCCGACGACGGGACTGGACCCGGTTTCACGCGTCTCGGTCTGGGACATGCTCGCCCGGCTTAAGCGCGAACGCGATTTGACCATTATTGTGACCACCCATTATATGGACGAAGCGGACAAGTTGTGCGATCGCATCGCCATAATTGATCACGGGAAATTGGCCGCGCTGGATTCGCCCTTGAAACTGAAAGCCTCCATTCCCGGCAAAAACATCCTGGAAGCCAGTTTTTCAAATGCGCCAAAAGACTGGATTGAAACATTGCGGGCCCTTCCGGAGGTTGCCGAAGTGAAGGGCGAAGAAAATATCTTTCGCATTTCCACCAACAACGGTCCCCGCACCACGGTGGGTTTGCTCGAAACGGCGCGCGATTCAAACGTGACGGTTGGCTCTTTGTCAGTCCAAAGCACGACGCTCGACGACGTTTTCGTTTATTACACCGGCCATCAGTTGCGTGACACACTGCAGGCGCCATCCGTTGCCGAAAGCCCCTACCTGATGAAACGGCCCGGCTCCTGAAATATGCATCGCATCTGGGCCATCATTGAACGTGATTTACGCCGGTTCCGGCGCAGCCCGGCCCTCATGGTCATTTCCATGGTCATGCCGCTGGTCCAACTCGTCATCCTGGGTTACGCCTTTGGCGGAAAGATAAAAAATCTGCAAGTGGGCGTCGTGGACGAGGATGGCCACCTGCCGGCGGTTCGGCTCCATGAAATGTTTCAAGCCGTAGCCGCCAACGCGAAGACATTCACGCCCATTTATTACGCCGATCCGGGCCAGGCGGAGCATGATCTGAGGGATGGAACAATCAGCGGCGTCCTGGAAATCCCGCCGCAATTTTCACGCAAAATCCTGGCCGGCGCCAATCCGCGCATCGCCCTCATCGAGGACAATACCGACCAGTTCGCCGCGTCGGCCCTGGAAGGCATTCTCCATGCACTCTTGCCGGCATACAACGCCGCGCCAGTCTCTCCACGCATGAGCGCAACAGCCACTTTGGACGTGGTTGAAGTGTATCCCTATGTCCCCTACATCCAATTTTTATTGCCGGGCGTCATCGTGCTCGCCGTCTTTGTTTCGGCCATGATCGGCGGCGGCATCATTTTCATTGATGACAAGGCGCGCGGCCTCCATGAGGGCTATTTGGTCACGCCCATCCGCAAATTGGAATTGATCCTGGGCTTCACACTGGCCGGCACCATCAAGGCGATCATCGCCGGGGTCGTGCTGATCACCGTCGGCTCAATCATCGCCGGCATCCCGAATCCGCTCGACCCTTTGCGGTTTTTGAGAATGTTGATCCTGGTCATCGCCACCGCTCTGGCCCTCATCAGCATGATGTTTTTGATCATGGTGCGTGTAAACGATCCGCTGGTGCCGCGCGCAATTTTCGGGATGCTCAACACCGTCCTGTATTTTCCCAGCGGAGCGGTGTATCCGACCCAATCGTTTCCAGAGTGGATGAAAGTGATCACCGCCGTGGACCCCTTTACCTACGCGGTCCACGGGTTCAAACAGCTCGTGCTGAAAAATACCGGTTTGCTTGCGATCAGCGGCGACCTCCTGTTTCTGTTTTGCTTTACAGCGCTGACAATGGGTATTGCGACACTGTTGTTCCGCAGAACCCTGTAGTGACCGTTGATTCGAAGGCCGGAAATCCGGCGGCGATCACTTCATTTGATGTAATACCCGGAGGCCTTCCAATTTCCATCGCTTTCGAGGCTGAATGTCACGGTTTCGACCGCCGATTTCTTGTTGGCGAAGGATGTGTCGAATTGCATGACCACATACGTGCCCGCCGGCGCGCCAGGCAACCGGGTGGTATATTGCGCCGATTCCAGATGGCGCGACTCCAGGTTGCCCAATGGTTTACGAACGGCGTCCAGGGCCGACTCCCACTTTTCCCTGGAAACGGCGCCCTGGAAAGCGGCCGACGCATCCTGCCAGCTTTGGGTGTATTGGCCATTGTCAATTTCCGCGAGCCATTTTTGAGCCGCGGCGGTTGCCGCCTTTTCCGCGTCCGCATTGGTTGTGTCTGGTTTCGCAGCCGCACTGGCCGCGGGTTGCCCTCCCGCCCCGCTGTTCGTGCTTTGTTCTGTCGTTTGGTTGGTTTTTCCGCAGCCGGAAGTGACTGCGGCGATGACCGTCGCCGTGATGAGTAGCGCGGCGACCCGGGACGGGAGCGATGTGAATTTCATATGGTTCTTTCGTTATTGGTTGGTTTGTTGGCTAAATGAAATTAAGAAGTGTGTTTGAATGGTCACGCTCGACCCTTACCTGATAAAATATCCGGAGGACTTCCACTGCCCATCCTTATCCAGCATGAATGTGACCGTTTCAACCGCCGATTTCTTGTTGGCGAAGGATGTGTCGAATTGCATGACCACATACTGACCATCTGGAGCATCAGGCAATTGCGTTGCGTACCGGGAGGATGCCAATTTGCGGGACTCCAGACCCCCCAGTGGCTTGCGGTCGGCGGATAACTCCGACGCCCAGATTTGTTCCGAGACTGCGGTTTGGAAAGCGGCCGACGCATCCTGCCAGCTTTGGGCATACTGGCCGGCATCAATCCCCTCGAGCCATTTTTGAGCCGCCTCGACCGCTTCCTTGCTCGCGCCAGTCACCGAATTGTTTCCTTCCGCACCCGGCCCGATAAGATAGCCGATGGCCTTCCATTGGCCATCGTCAGTCAACGCAAAAGACACGGTTTCCACGGCGGGTTCGAGGTTCGCAAATGCCGTGTCAAACGTGGCAAGGAAATACGAGCCTTCGGGCATACCCGGAAGAGTCGTGGCTTTTTTTGCGCCGCTCAATCGTCGAGATAGAACGGCGCCGAGCGGCTCGCGGACTCGATCCGATGTGGCGATCCAGGCGGCCTTCGTTACGGCATCGTGAAAACTGTCCGCCGAGGCTTCCCAGGCGCCGACGTAATCGCCGTTGTCCATTAGTTTGAGCCAGTCCTGGACTGCGGTCATCGGCGACCGGGCGATTAAATGCGTGGCGTTTGCGTAGCCGCGGGGCCGCGTGACAAAATAGAACGCCGCGAGCGCAACGATGATACCGGCCACGGCTGCGGCGGACCAAATGAGTTTTGATTTCATGCTGTTCATGGTTTTCCTTTGAACGGCAGGCAGGGTTGCGGAACTTCCCGAGATGGTTTCAACGGCCGTCCCCAATTGGCTGACGTGCTGGTAACGCCGTTCCGGCTCTTTTTGAAGGGCGCACAGCACCACTTCGTCCAGGCGCACGTCAACGCGCACTTTGCTGGATGGCGGCTCGATCCTTTTGCCGGGCAGTTCGCCCGTGAGCATTTGATAAAACACCACGCCCAGTGCGTATATATCCGCGCGATGGTCCACTTCGCCCGGCTGCATCACCTGCTCAGGCGCCATGTAACTGGGCGTGCCCATGACTTTGCCCGATTCGGTCAGCCCCTTTGACCCGCCGGCGCCGGCTCCCGGAATTGCTTCATTTTCGGCGCCGACCAATTTCGCCAGCCCAAAGTCCGCGATCTTTACGCGCCCGCGCCGGTCGAGCAAAATATTTTCAGGCTTGATGTCGCGGTGGACAATTCCCTGGTCATGCGCGAACTGCAGCGCGTCGCAAATCTGCGGGACGATGGCCAGGGCCTCTCGTGGAGCGATGCGGCCCCGTTGAAGCAATTGGCGCAGATTCACGCCATCCACCAATTCCATTAGGAAATAAAACTGGCCGTCGGCCTGGCCGAATTCATAGAGCGTGACAATGCCCGGGTGGTTTAGTTGGGCCAGCGCGCGGGCCTCGTGGGTGAAGCGCTCCGCGAAAGACAGGTCCGCGCCCAGGCCGGGCGGCAGAATTTTCAGGGCGACCAAACGGTTAAGCTGCCTTTGGCGCGCCTTGTACACCGCGCCCATGCCCCCTTGGCCGATGAATTCGAGAATCTCCAACTGAGGAAATATTGCCGCGATGTTCTCGACTGGCGGCGGGACAAAGCGCGGGGCTTTGCCGCCGGAGTCGGCGCCGGTCGGAAAGCCGGCCTTCAGCAGGCATTCCTGGCAAAGGCCATGCGGCGCGTCGGAGGCCAGCGGTTTGCCGCATCCCGGACATGTACGCGATGTCTCCATGCTTTCTATTCATTCCTTCGGTATTTTAAAGGGCGTGTTACAAAAAACTTGAAGGTTTTTTGACACCTCTGTTTCGGTTAAAGTCGGGTTAGTCTCCCGCCATGACTCGAAATAGATAAGCCAGTTCAAGCCTTACCTCGTCCCGGGAACTCACAGTGTTCGCGATTTCGGCTTCCAGCAACGCCCGATAGCGTTTGCGCAACCGATGCACAGCCACTCTCAATGCGCCTTCCGCCATGCCCGATTCCGCAGCCAGACGCGCATAAGCCTGGGACTGGCCGGCGCCGATTAGACTCTGTTTGAGCGATTCAAACATTTGCAATTTTCCTTCACGCCGATATTCGTCCTCCAATCGTTTCAGAACTTCTTCCAGTAACGCCGTTGCCCAATTCCTGTCGAATGCCTTGTCCGGCGTGGCGTTATCGGCCGGTTCCATGCGAAATTGTTTTTCGGCCAGCGCCCAATCCAATGAAAGCATTTGCCGGCCGCTGCCGCGGCGTTGGGTGCGGGCCTTTTTCCATTCATCAATGAGAAAATGATTTAGCGCGCCCAGAAGGAACGACCGGAACCGGCCCAATTCCGGAGTTGCATTTGCAAAGGATTGATGCGCGAGGAGGCGCAAAAAAAACTCCTGCGTCAAATCCTGGGCATCCTCGGGAGAATGCCCGCTTCGGCGAACGCAGGCATAGATCGGATACCAATATGTCCGGCACAACTTTTCCAGGGCGTCTCGATCACCGGTCGTATCAGCGCGACCGGCTCTGAACACAGTGGACCACCGGGTTGTGAGGAACAGCGGACGTTGCGGGGAAACAATGTCGGAGGGCCTGGGCACGCCGGCATTTAGCCAGAGCCGTGCAGCTAGAGCCAGCGAATTTAAAATCCAATCCAAATGCGCCAAATTATAATCGGCGGGGGAGCGGACTAATGAAAGTGGCGCAATCAGCGGCGCGGAGGCGGGAAAATTATCTTTGAAGATCGGCCGGGGCGGCAGAAACCGCCCCGGCTGGTTTCAATGGATGGGCGCGCATTCTCAGCCGGGTGCTCCTGACAAAGAAAAAGTAGCAGAGGAGGCCGAAACAGGACACCGACAGTTGTGCCAGGCGCAACGCCAGACCGTAGGTCATGCCCGCGACGACACCCATGCCGGCGGCTTTGAAAACAACCACGCGGCTGCCTTCGAGTGTTCCCATGTTCAGCGGCACGGCAAACGTCAGCAGATCGAACCACATTCCCAGGACCCACACCGTTGCCACCGTTTCCGCCGTGGATGATAGATGCAGCAGATGCAAAAACCACCACGTTTGCAGCAATCCCGTCGAGTGGCCGAGCAATTGCCAGCAGACGGCCCGCGCCAGGTCGCCGGGTTGTTCACGATAAAACGTCTTCAGCGCCTCATCCACATTGCTGATTTCACGCCCGAATTTCCGCAGCAATTGGCCGGCAAAAGGACGCGCCGCCATCCAACGGACAAACGCCCCAAGTTTTCCGTATTTTTGAAGCAACAAAAATACGATGATGCCGGCAATCACAAGACCGCCGCTGGCGAACATGGCCGTCCATACCGCCGTCGGCAGTTTGGCGGACGAAAAGACCACAATCGAACCGCAAGCGACGAAGAGCGAGTGGGCAATACCGGCCGAAAGCCGGCCCACCAGCACGCCGCTGACCGCTTCGGGTCCTTTGTGGTTTGAGGACAACAATGCAGCCTTGGTGACTTCGCCCCCCAACGCCGCCGTGGGCGTGAGATAATTAATCGCGTTTCCTGCCATTCGAATGCGAAAAAGGCAGAACCAGGACATGCGGCGATAGGGGGCGCCAAGGCAATGGCTCCAGCCTTTGGTATGCAAAGCCTCAGCCAAAAACTCAAACGCAATGAAAAGCAACAAACCCCAGCCCAGCGACAGGAATTCGCTCCAAAGCCTGGCCGCCCCAATCTTCCATATGAGATAGCCCAGAAATGCAAGTCCCAGCGCCAGAAGCGAAGCGTGCAGTTTTTTCATTGTCTCTTTAGCGCCTTCGCGCCATGAAAAGGCAATCCCAATCTGTCACAGTGCCAGGTCAGGCCGGTTGCATGGGAATCCCAAAGCGCCGGCAGTAATTTTGGAAACGCCGCGTTTCTTTTACCACGTCAAGTCCAAGGTCGGCAAGCGTCGGGTTGCGGCGGCGCTGATACCGCGAGCGGGTCGCCATGAAATGGCGCATTTGTTCAAGCGCTGGTTCCATCAACGGACAATCCAGATGCTCATAAATCCGCCGGACGGTTCCGAGCGGGTCCGAAACGATTTCGGAATAATTCAGGTCCAGGAAGCGATGGGCCAATTCCGGGTGTTTGTCGCGAAACAAAATCGAGCGCTCCATCGTTTCGGCCAGTGTCCGCGCTTCCCGTTCCTGGATGCGCTCCCGATCCGGCCGTCCAAAAAGTCCCTGGAGCACTTCAACCAGTTGCATTGACGACTTAAGCACATCAAGAGGATTTCGGTGCGTTTGAATGATCATCGCGTCCGGAAAGACCGAGAATAGCTCCTCCAGAGCGTAAAGATGGTCTGGAGATTTGAGGATCCATCGTTTCAATGGAGAACGCGATTGCAGATGTTGCAAAAATCGTTTTTGAAAGACATAGGCGGGTCGCAAACCCGTCGTCTGCAGGAATTTTTCATACGCGGGAACACGGCTGGTCGCGATAAACTCCTGAGACATCAGTGTAAAGGAATGAATGGCCAGGCATTCGTGAGGCGTCACGGCGCGAACTGGATAAACCTCATCCGCTCCCGGCGCAAGCCGCCGGAACCACCAGAGGTTCATGTTTGCGCGCCGCGCGCGCCAGAGACGGTCAGTGGCGCTCTCGTCGGGCGCCGGAACTGGAAACATGACTTCCCAAACACGCGGGGTCCGGCTATCCGGGTCCTGAGATAACAGTTCATGCAAAAAAGTCGAACCGCTTCGCGGCATTCCTGTGATGAAAACCGGCCTCTCGACCGGCGTTTTCAGGGAGTCAGGCCGGGAGCCCCAAATCGAAGCCAAACGCAGGCGCGTTTCAAGAATTCCAAGCAAATGGCCTCGCATCAAAAAGCGCCCAAGGGCGTGCAGGTCCGCTTCGGTTTCCAGACTGGCGGTGAGAATTGAAAGAGCCGGCTCGATGGGAGGGTCTCCGAAATCCTCAAGGTGTGTCCGCCTTTGTGCCTGTTCGCGAAGAGCCTTGCCATCCAGATACCAGAGCTTGCGGCTGACGTTGTCCGCAAAAGATTTTCTAATTGTTCCGCCGGCGGGGTCGGACCCAATTTCAACATCTTGTTGTTTCATGCATTCTCCTTTCAATGGATATTGTAACCCAGCTTTTGCCAACATCCAAATGCCATCCTGAAGTCGAGGCCCCGTTGAGGTCCCTCCAGGAGTTCAAACACTCGTCCCCAGTTTCTCTTCCGTCAACCGCATCCAGCGCGGACCCATTGAGACGAAAGCGTGTGGATGCCGTCACGACCTTTTTCAGTCAGAGCGCGCTCACGCGACGCTGCTACCAGAACGAGGGGCGTGGGAGCCCAAAAGTTTCATTCAAGGATTTCCGAAAATCAAGGCAGGATTTATCCGCCGCCGATCGAGGGCTATGGCGCCAGTTGAATCTGTACTGGTGATTGA
>JBOHXA010000504.1:0-1892 GCA_050737335.1 Limisphaerales bacterium
GAAAAATGCCGCACGAGAGCACAAAGGCATTGCTAAAAAACGCGATAACCGGCCTCAATTTCAGCGCCCGGGCTGCCTCCAAAAATATTTTGAGCGAGCACATTTCCGAAGCGATTCAGTATCGTTCGCTCGACCGGCAGCTTTGGACCTAAATTCAATTTGGCCTTAATCAAACTTATGGAAAGCATTGCAATTGTCGGAGTCGGACGCATGGGATCAAACATGGCGCGTCGCCTGAAAGACACTGGATGCCGTGTCGCCGCCGTCTATGACGTCCGACAGGCTGTCGCCGAAAACCTGGCCCGTGAAATCGGCGCTGAAGCGTGCGCGGAACTGGCGCGCGTTACGCAATTGGCCGACGTCATTATTACCGTCGTCAGCGACGATGCGGCCATGAAAAAAATTTTCGCTTCGGGCGGCGATACGTTATTGAAACGCGCGAAGGGGAAATTATTCATCAACTGCGCGACGGTATCGCCACAGGCTCATCGGCGCGTGGAAGCCCTGGCATCGAAACGCGGAGCGCAATCGCTGGAAGCGTGCATGGCATCCAGTGTCACGCAGGCGCGGGAAGGTTCGCTTTACCTGATGGTTGGCGGCGAGCCGTCCGCATTTGAGCGCGCAAAGCCGATCCTGGAGAAACTCGGTTCCACACGCTACGTTGGCGGAACGGGTGAAGCGGCCACGGTCAAGGCGCTCGTTAACATGGTGATGAATATCAACACCGCCGGCCTCGCTGAAGGTCTGGGCCTCGGCGCGGCGTTGAGGATTGACCTTACGATGTTGCGCGAAATTTTTTCACAGACCGGCGCCAATTCCCGGGTCTTGCAGACCGACGGTGAAGACATGCAAAATCGCGAGCATTTCTGCTTCTTCAGCGCGGCCCATGCGGCCAAAGATTCAGGCATCGCGCTCAAACTGGCAAAGCAGGCGAAATTGAACCTGCCGCTGGCGGCCGCCGCGTTCAAACAATATTGCCGAATGATTCACGAAGGACTTGGTGAATTGGATAAATCGGGTGTCGCTGAACTCACCTTCAAAGATCGTCATCAGCCAAAGGCCGGGTAAGCAGGTCGCGCCGGCGCGCCATTTATTCCAGTCAAATTTACCTGGATAGCCACATCCAGCCTCGACCTGATTGCGTGGGATTCGAAGAACCGCGGACGCCGTGTGGAGGCCATTTTGTTTTGCTTTCGCGCCGCTGGCCGTTTTACGATAACTGACAGTGCTGAATCGAACCAATTCGATACTGATTGTGGATGATGATGAGCGCGTTCGTGCCTTATACGCGGCCTGTTTGCGCACAAAGGGTTACGAGGTGACGGAGGCTGTCGGAGGGCACCAGGGCCTGGAAATGGCAAAGAGACATTTGCCCGACCTGGTTCTGTTGGACGTGCGATTGCCGGACGTCAGTGGCGTGGAAATCTGCCGGCAAATCAAAAATGATCCCATGCTCACGGATGTCTTCGTCGCGTTGTGCTCCGGCGAAGCCGTCGAGGCCGAACACAAGATTGGAGGACTGGAGGTCGGGGCGGACGAGTATCTGGTCAAGCCGTTTGGCATGCATGAATTGCTGGCCCGCGTCCAAACGTTATTGCGTCTGCGGGACACCACCGCGGCGCTGCGCGCAAGCGAAGAACATTACCGCCGGTTAATTGACATCCTGCCGGACGCCGTCTGCCTGGTTTCACCCACTGGACGACTTATCAGTGTCAATTCCCAGGCGGTCGCGATGCTCGGTTATGACGATCCGGCGGAACTGCTCAACAAAAGGGTTTTGGACCTCATTCCCGCCAGTGAACGCATCAATGCCGATAGTTCCATCCTTAGAAACCGGATCATTCGGAACGTCGAATACACCATGCTCAAAAAGGACGGCGAACCCTTGGACG
>JBOHXA010000505.1:0-11830 GCA_050737335.1 Limisphaerales bacterium
GGTGGCCACCGCTTCATCATCCGTAGCCAGACCCATGACCGTATAGGCCGGGTTGGTCCAAAGCATTCCGGATTTGGCATTGGTGATGGCCAGATAAGGCACGGACCTGTCCTGGAAGTTGGCTTGCAACACCAGATTGGTAACCATGACGAATTGCACGGTGGGCGAGGTTGTGTAAACGGCGTAGGATCCATTGGTGGCGGCGGTCCAATTGGTGAATATAAACCGGCTTCCCGCGGTGGCTCTCATCGCGTATCGCTGTCCAATGCGAAGGCGCTGTCCATTGTAATTGGGGCCGACGTTTCCTTTGCCGCTTGTTTTAACGATCAAAGGGCTGGTTTCAACATAATCAATGCTTGCCGTGTTGGTCGCTGAGACGTTTTCGCTGCCATCGGTCGCGTATGCCTTGATGATGTTGGTTCCGACCGCCAGGGTCAGAGCCGCGCTCCATGCGTTGCCGGCCAATGCGGCCCGCGCATAGGACGCGCCGTTGAGCGAAACCTGGACATTGGACACCGCAATGTTGTCCGTGGCAATGCCCATGACCGTGAAATCCGCGTTGCTCGCCTCCATTGCGCGCGTGACATTGGTGATGCTGAGGAACGGTTTGTTGGTATCCACGAAATTCACCTCCATGACCAGATTGCTCGCCATGACAAACTGCACCGTCGGACGGTTGGTATAGGTTGCGGAGGGATTGAATATGCCTCCCGTCCAGTTGATGAACGCGCATCCATTTGTGGGGGTCGCGGTCATTGTGTAAAGGCGGCCGACCTGAAGCACCGCGCCGTTGTAGTTGGGGCTGACACTTCCTTCTCCCTTCGTGGTAACAGCCAGGGTGGCGACGGGTGTGTAAACGATGCTGACCGTATCAGTGGCGGAAATGTTGCCAAGCGTGTCCACAGCGTAAATCGCCAGTACGTTCGCTCCGGCCGCCAGCCTCAGCACCACGCTCCACTGGGCGCCATTTGGCGCGACGGCGGAATAGGCGCCTCCATTGAGCGAATAAAAAACATTGGCCACCCCAACCTCATCCGTGGCAAGTCCCATGACAGTGAATGTCGAATTCGTCACGGCCATTCCTGAGGTCAAGTTGGTGATGCTGAGAGAAAGAACGGGTTCAGGAACCGAGTAAGACGTCTGGGTTGAAAGCGGGCTTTCCAGGCCGCTGCTGTTAACGGCATCCGCGGCGAAATAATACGTGCCGCCAATCGCCAGGCCCGGAACCGTCACGTTTGTCACGTCGCCGACTGGAATTTCATTGGTGTACTGGCCGCTGACCGTGCCGTAATAAACATTGTAGCCGACAATATTTGGACTCATACTTGGCGTCCAGGCGAGCACGACGCTTTGGGCGCTGCACCAGCCTTGCCAGAGACAGAATAGGCCGCTCAGCCAAAGAACGACCAGGCGGGAGCGTGACGAGCTGCCGAAGCGACTATCCATCGTGGCATGGCCAAAAGCATAACATATGCCATTACCGGAAACGCCAAGGCCACTGTTACACTTAGTGTCAAACACGTGTCTATATTTGGAACAGAAAAATTAATTTCGAGGCATCCGTGGCTGAATTGTAACAGTTACGCTTTTACTTCAAAAATCAAAGCGCAATGCGCGGAACCTTCCTAATCAGCGCGCGGGATATTGGTATCAAATATATTTCGAGCGATTCCTCCCATTAGCAAAATGCAAAGAAATTAGGGGGATCCACGCCAATTGCAAGAAGAGGTTATTCACAATGAGCCGGAAAGAATTGGCCGGCCCGAGCTTGACGCGGCGCCGCTGATGCTTACGCGTAATTGAGATACGGCCCAAGCCACCGCTCTGCTTCGGCGATGGTCATCCGTTTGCGGGCGTGATAA
The DNA here is from genome assembly GCA_050737335.1 of Limisphaerales bacterium. Lineage (GTDB taxonomy): Bacteria > Verrucomicrobiota > Verrucomicrobiia > Limisphaerales > UBA11358 > UBA11358. Next base: position 1,863 of record JBOHXA010000505.1, read on the forward strand.
TCTTCGATCTGGTCGCGTCCGAGTTTGCCAACCGCGAAATATTTTGATTGAGGATGAGAGAAATAGAGCCCGCTCACCGAACTGCCGGGCCACATCGCGCAACTTTCGGTGAGTTTGATCCCCGTGTTTTTTTCCACCGCCAGCAGTTCCCACAGCGTTCTTTTCTCGGTATGGTCGGGACAAGCCGGATAGCCCGCCGCGGGCCTGATGCCGCGGTAGGTTTCATCAATCAGTTCTTCCGCCGAGAGACGCTCGCTTCTTCCGTAACCCCATTCCTGGCGCGCGCGCCAATGCAGCCATTCCGCAAACGCTTCCGCCAACCGATCCGCCAGCGCCTCCGCCATAATGGCATTGTAATCGTCATGGTCCGATTTGAAATGTTTGACAAGATCTTCAAGACCATGTCCACTGGTGACGGCAAACGCGCCGAGATAATCCGCCAGACCGTCGTCGGCGACAAAATCCGCAAGACACCAATGGGGCGCGCCGTTTTCCTTCTCCATTTGCTGCCGCAAAAAATGAAACGTCGTCAGCGCGGTTGAACGCGATGGGTCCGTGAATAAGCGCACGTCGTCGCCCGCGCGATTGGCCGGGAAGAATCCGTAAACCCCGCGAGGACGAAGCAATCGTTCGGAGGTGATGCGCGCCAACAACTTTTGGGCGTCGGCAAATAATTTGCGCGCTTCCTGCCCGTGCTTTTCATGGTCAAGGATTTTTGGATACACCCCCCGCAATTCCCACGTATGGAAGAACGGGGACCAGTCGATAAGCCGGGTTAACTCGTCGAGCGGGGGCGCAACGGACCTGACACCGGTAAATTCCGGAACGGGCAGCTCCGCAAAGCTCAGGTTGGGAGCGTTGGCGCGGGCATCCAGGATGCCCACCAGTTTGAGGCGCGGGCCGGAATGTTGGGAGCGCAGGCGTTCATACTCCTCGCGAACCCGGGCGACGAAGCCGGCTTTTTGTTTTTCATTGATCAAACTGCTGGCCACCGGCACGGCGCGGCTGGCATCGAGCACATGCACGACGGGTTCAGTGTAATGGGGTGCGATTTTTACAGCGGTGTGGGTTTTGCTGGTGGTGGCGCCGCCGATCAGGAGCGGCAGCTTCAGGCCTTGGCGCTGCATTTCTGTGGCGACGTGCGCCATTTCATCGAGAGAGGGAGTGATCAATCCGCTCAGGCCGATAATGTCCGCGTTGTTTTCACGAGCCGCCGCGAGGATTTTCTCGCATGGCACCATGACGCCCAGGTCAATGACTTCGTAATTATTGCAGGCGAGAACGACGCCGACGATGTTTTTGCCGATGTCATGGACATCCCCTTTGACGGTGGCCAGGACAATGCGTCCGGCAACTTCTCGATTGGCCACCGGTTGTGTCGCTTCTCCCGCTCCTGTGCCTCCGGCGCTTCCCAGAGCTTGCGGGCCCGTCCCGCCTGACGCAGAGCGTTCATTGCCGGTGAGAGATTCATTGCCCGGCGGCCCTTGCGCGACCGACCGCGGTTCGCGATTGCGTTGGTTCAATTTCTTTTCCGCCTCCATGAACGGCTGCAGGTATGCGACAGCCTTTTTCATCACGCGCGCGGATTTGACCACCTGCGGCAAAAACATTTTGCCCGACCCGAACAAATCGCCCACAACATTCATGCCGGCCATGAGCGGGCCTTCGATAACCGACAGCGGTTTGCCCAGTTTTTGCCGCGCCTCTTCGGCGTCTGCTTCAATGAAATCCACAATGCCCTGTACCAGGGCGTGTTCCAGACGTTTCTCGACGGGGCCTTTGCGCCATTCGTCTTCCCTTGCCACCGTCCGGTCCTTCCTTTTGACTGAATCGGCAAATCGAATCAGCCGCTCGGTGGCGTCGGACCTCCGGTTGAGCAACACGTCTTCGACCAGTTCCAGCAACTCTTTGGGAACATCATCATAAACGGCCAGTTGCCCGGCATTCACGATGCCCATATCGAGTCCGGCGCGAATGGCGTGATACAAAAACGCGCTGTGCATCGCCTCACGCACCACATTGTTGCCGCGAAACGAAAATGAAACGTTGCTGATACCGCCGCTGACCGCCGCCAGGGGCAGGTTCTCCTTGATCCAACGCGTCGCGCGGATGAAGTCCGCGGCATAGGCGGCGTGCTCATCCATTCCCGTGCCCACGGTCAAAACATTTGGATCAAAAATAATGTCCCGCGGCGCGAAACCGGCTTTCTGAACGAGCAAGTCGTAAGCGCGTTTGCAGACTTCCGCCCTGCGCTCGAACGTGTCAGCCTGGCCGCGCTCGTCAAAGGCCATGACCACCACCGCCGCCCCGTAACGGCGCGCCAGTTTCGCCTGGCGCAAAAATTTCTCCTCGCCTTCCTTGAGCGAAATCGAATTAACAATCGCCTTGCCCTGAAGACACTTAAGCCCCGCCTCGATGACGTCCCATTTTGACGAGTCCACCATGATGGGCACCCTGGCAATGTCCGGTTCGCTGGCGATGAGATTCAGAAATCGCGTCATCGCGGCTACGCCATCAATCATTCCTTCGTCCATGCACACGTCAATGACCTGCGCGCCGTTTTCCACCTGCTGCCGGGCAATGGCCAGAGCCGATTCGAAATCTCCCGCTTTAATCAATTGCGCGAATTTCGGCGAACCGGCGATGTTTGTCCGCTCGCCTATATTCAGAAAATTTGAATCAGGACGGACCGTCAAGGCGTCCAATCCACTCAAGCGCAGATATGGCGTGAGGGCGGGGACAGTCCGCGGCGGCAGACCCGCCATCGCCGCGGCGAGGGCGCGAATGTGGTCTGGCGTTGTGCCACAACAGCCGCCGGCGATGTTCAACCATCCCAGTTCGGCCCACTCGCGCAATTGCGGAGCAAACGTTTCGGGCGTTTCAGGAAAACCGGTCGGCAACAACGGATTGGGCAAACCCGCGTTGGGGTGCGCGCTGAGATAGACCGGCGCGATGGCGGAAAGTTCCGCGATCAACGGGCGCAGTTCCTTTGGCCCCAGTGCGCAGTTCAATCCCACCGATAGCAAGGGAACATGCGAAATTGAATTCCAAAAAGCTTCGACGGTTTGCCCGGTCACGCCGCGATTACCGCCCGCCTGAATGAACGTCACCGATGCCAGAAGCGGAACCACTTTCCCCGCTTTGGGCGGTTCACTTCCGCAAGGCCACGGCAGAATTCCGCGTTCTTCAAATACGGTTTCAATCGCGAAAAAGGCGGCTTTTGCATTCAGTGTGTCGAATATCGTTTCCACGAGCAACAGGTCCACCCCGCCATCCAACAGGCCTCGGGCCTGCTCGGAATACGCAGTCACCAGTTCATCATACGTGCAACCGCGGGCGCCCGGATTGTTGACATCGGTGGAAAAGGAGCACGTCTTGGTCGTGGGACCTATCGCGCCGGCCACGAAACAGACGCGCCCTGGTTGTTCCCGCTCGACCGTTTCAACGGCCCGCCGCGCGCAATCCGCGCCGGCGGCGGCTATCTCGCGGGCAAACGATTCCATCCCGTAATCCGCCAGCGAAATGGCTTGCGCATTAAACGTGTTTGTTTCGATGATATCCGCCCCCGCTTCCAGGTATTGGCGGTGAACATCCTGGATAATGCACGGTTGCGTTAGATTGAGCAGGTCATTGAGACCCTTGAGTTCCTTGCCTTGCCATCCGGCGAACCGATCACCCCGAAAGCCATGCTCATCCAGCTTGCGCTGCTGGATCATCGTCCCCATCGCGCCATCGAGTATGACGATGCGCTCGCGCAACAGGCGTTGGAGATGTTCGATTTTGTTCGCCATCGGGTGCACAATAGCCAAAAGGCGGCCGCGATGCAAATTAAAAATCAACATATCCGAATATGTTGATATGACATTTGCCAAAGCACCTAAGCGGGCATTCGCATGGCGCGAGGTCAAAATCGTTAGCGTGGTCCCGGGGGCGTTACGTCGCAAAGTGGTTTGGCGCCGATGCGTGCGAACCGGGGCAAATACAGTTTCGCGACGAACAAGGATTTGGAACGGCGAGTCTTTGTTTGGGTTTTCCCGCGGTTCATGCTTCAATTGACAAACGCAGCATGAGCAAAATCGTCGGCATAGACCTTGGTACCACCCATTCACTCGTCGCCACGGTAGATTCGGGCATTCCATTCGTCATTGCCGACGCCGAAGGACGCCGGCTCACGCCTTCGGTCGTCCATTTTGGGTCCGCCAATGCCCCACCCATCGTAGGCCATGAGGCCCATCGCCTCCGCATCCTCAAACCGGAGCAAACCGTGTATTCCATCAAGCGGTTTATCGGCCGGCGCGGCTCCGAAATTTCGGCGGCGGAAAAACCGGAAACATTCCCTCTCCATTCCGACAGCGGGCCGGTAACCATTCCCATCCATGGAGTAAATTTTTCTCCGGAGGAAATTTCCGCCCAGGTGCTCCAGAAATTAAAACGCGACGCGGAGAATTATTTTGGCGAGCCGGTCACCCGGGCCGTCATCACCGTGCCCGCCTATTTCAACGATTCGCAGCGGTCCGCCACGAAAAGGGCGGGTGAACTGGCCGGTTTTACAGTGGAGCGGATCCTCAATGAGCCCACCGCCGCCGCGCTGGCGTACGGCCTGAGCAGGCTCAAGGAAAAATCAAAAATTGCGGTTTATGATTTGGGCGGAGGGACGTTCGACCTTTCCATCCTCGAATTGAATGAAGGCGTTTTGCAGGTGCTTGCAACAAATGGCGATACGCGGCTCGGCGGCGATGATTTGGACAAACGCCTCGTCCAATTTCTCGCTGAGAAAATAAATCGGCAGTCGGGCCTCCATTGTTTTGATGACCCCGCCGTTTTATCACGACTGCGCGAAGCGGCGGAAGCGGCAAAAATAAAATTGTCCTCGGACACAGAAACAGAAATTTCGGCGCCATTCTTGACGGCGGATTTTTCCTTTCATTACCGGCTCAGCCGGGCTGAATTGGAAAATCTTACGCGCGATATCATTGTCCGCACGCGCTCGCATTGTTTGCGGGCCCTTGCGGACGCGAAGATCGAGGCGCGCGATCTGGACCAGGTTATTCTGGTGGGCGGGCAGACGCGAATGCCGCTGGTGCGGCGATTCGTGGCCGAACTTTTTGGCTGCGCTGAATTTGAAGAAACCCGCGGCGCCCTCCGCATGGGAAGCGCCTTTCACGAATCGTCCGGTCCTCAATTGAACACGTCGCAAAACCCGGACGAGGCCGTCGCGCTGGGCGCGGCCATACAGGCGCAAATTCTAAGCGGCGGATTTAAAGACGTGCTGCTGCTGGATGTGACGCCGCTCTCGCTGGGCATCGAAACGTTCGGCGGCCTCATGAACGTGTTGATTCCGCGAAACACGACGATTCCCGTCAAGGCCGGCGAGATGTTCACCACGGCCCTGGACAACCAGCGCGCAATGCTCATTCACGTCTTGCAGGGCGAACGCGAGCGGGCCAAAGATAACTGGAGTCTCGGCAAATTTGCGATCGAATTTGAACCCGCGCCCCGGGGAGCCGCGCGCGTCGGCGTCCAATTTGAAATTGATGTCAATGGCATCCTTCACGTTTTGGCCCGCGACACCCTGACGGGGCGGGAACGCCTTGTTCAAATCAAATCAGCCGTGGACGTGGACGACTCGGCGGTGCAAAGAATGGTGGAAGAATCCGTGGCCCATGCCTTTGAAGACCTCGATGCCCGGCGATGGATTGAAGCAAAGCTCAAAGCCGCCGACGCCCTGGCGGCCACAAAAAAGGCGTTGGCAACGCACGCGGCCGATATCGAAGACGATTACCGCCGGCGCATTGAAGCAGCCGTGAATGACGTCGAATGCGCGTTGGCCCCGGACGAACCAAAAGCCGGAGTCGTGGAACTGAAACGGTTGCAGTCCGCCGTTGCCGCCCTGGACGAAGTCACAAAACCCCTTGCCGACTTCCTGATGGACAAGGCAATGGAATCCATCCTCAAAAAGCGGGGACTGATTCAATGACATTTGCCGCTCGGGAAAATATCTTCCTGCAACCGGCGCCTGCTTAACCATTCAGGCGTAATGTCTGCCGCGGGACGGCGTGCCCAAGACCTTGACTGTGGCCGGGAGTTTTGCATTATCGGCATAAACCCGCCATTCTCCCTGACCATTCAGATAAGCAAGACACCTATAGCCATCGCACTGGATCCATACTGGTTCTCCAATAGCAACCCTTTGTGTCTGAACACTTTCCCTGCCCACTTTTCCTCGATGGGTGTTCATGCCATAACTTAAACCGGAACAGCAATTTTGCAAATGGCCGGGGGCGGTGGGAGCCTCTGAATTGACAATTACTACCTTCGAGTCATGGCGGAGGCGCATGATTCAAGTAATCATTGAGACTCCCGCGCCCTTGGCGCCGCATCACCGCCGCACGAGTGGGCGGCTATTGTTGTTGCGTGGCTGTTCGCTCGCCCGTAACTTATGAGAGTGAGTTTCCCGGCAGTCAACCTGAAGCTCTTATGTTCTGGCGCGTTCTTCCTGTTCTTTGTCTGTTTTTACGGACTCGCTTCGACCTGTCCGTCATGGCTGACGCGTGTATGGAAGACCGATGATGGTTTGCCGGATAAGAACGTCTCAGCGGTGGTTCAAGGGGCGGATGATTATTTACGGATCGTCACGCCGGCCGGTTTAATTCGATTTGACGGGGCTCATTTCGACCCTTTTCCAATTATGTGGCTTTGTTCCCATACTTCGGCCTTGTGGTCACAATAGTCCCAAACGAACGCTACGAACTGCCGTTCGTATTGAACAGGATCCATGTGCGGGAATGCGTTTGGACGTTTCGAATTTCAATGTCCTCCAGTTCCCATTGGCCGTTCACCTTTTTAAGCCTCTTAGGATCAAAGACTTTTAAAAGTTTGCCGTCGGAATTATAGGCTTCGGCGTGGATGATTCCAAGGGTTTCGTTATCAATCCATGAGTCAACCCTCGAATAACCTTCAGATGGATTGGGATTTTCGCTTTCCAAAATCGCGCAGGCTCGCGTCCGCCGGGTTTGGTGACCGATGACTTTTTGCACCGGCCAATGAAAAAACTCCAGGCCCAGGTCGGCAATCCAGAAATCAGAACCGGCGAATGGCGCCATAATTTGAGATTGGGGCAATCTGTGCATCTGCCCACCAGTGGCTGAACCAGCGTGTGCGGAAAAATAAAAATATTGGTCAGGCTGACCATTTTGGTGGATGATTTTCAAGGCTTCCACCGTGTCTGACATTTTTGCGTTATAAATAACCTGCCAGATGCCCGGGGCAACCTCTGTTTTGAAGGTAATTGGAATATTGGTTGTTCCATTAGAATTACGGATCCTTAAAGTGCCGGTCTGGGTGAAATTCGTAACCGGAGTTTCCGCCAAGATTTCCGCATCCAATTGTTGTCCCTGGATTTCGGCGTGGGAGATGATGTTCGTCGTCTGTGCTCCCGCTACGGATATCAGGAATAAGACTGCCGCAAGAGCGATACATTGCGCGAGGGTTGACAGCCTGAGCCATGTTAGCCGAGGGCAACGCCACTGGAAAAAACCGGAGACGTTTTCGCGTCCTGAAAGGGAAGGCCAAAAGGGGAAAGAGTCGGCAGCGGGGTGGGCAAACCTTTCGGGATGCATTGCGCAGTCGGTATGAATCCGGGGGCTTTGCCCCCGGTTACGATTGTCCTGCGCATTGAGCGCAGCCAATTGAATCCACAGGAAGTCCATTGCAAGTCCTGTTTTAGCGTTTCGCGTGTCTCTCGTTTTCCAGCGCCAGCGGGAAAACCTCCGAGATTTGGCGAACAAAGTGGACTTTGAGTTTTGAGCGCACTTCCGGCGGTGTTTCTTCCCAGTCGGACTTGTTTTGTTCGGGCAACAGTACTTCTTTGACTCCAAATCTTTGTGCGGCCAGGACTTTTTCCTTGATGCCCCCCACGCGCAAGACTCGTCCGCGCAGGCTGATTTCACCGGTCATGGCCACATGGGACCTCACCCGGCGCCGGGTCAGAAGCGAAGCCAATGCGGCCACAATGGCCACGCCGGCGCTGGGGCCGTCCTTGGGCGTGGCGCCGGCGGGAACGTGGATGTGAATGTCGAACTTTCCATAGTCGCTCAAATCAATATTCAGTTTTTTTGCCTGAGATCGCAAATAACTGACCGCCGCCTGGGCACTTTCCTTCATGACGTCACCCAGTGAGCCGGTCAGAATCAAGTTGCCGCGTCCGCGCATGCGGGTCGCTTCAATGAATAGAATCTCTCCCCCCACCGGCGTCCAGGCCAGGCCGGTGGCAATTCCGTGTTCGGTAATTTTTTCCGCGGTTTCCGCGACAAATGGCGCGTGTCCGAGATATTCTCCCACCTGGGCCGGTTCCATTTTGATCGGAGCGCCGGCGCCGTTGCGGGAAACAATTTTACGCGCCGCTTTGCGAACGAGCGCGGCCACTTCCCGTTCGAGTTGGCGGACTCCCGCCTCACGCGTGTACTCGCGGATTGTCTTGCGCAGCGCGGCGTCGGTAAATTTGATTTCCTGCCGGGTCAGGCCGTGTTCTTCGATTTGCCTCGGCACCAGATAACGTTTGGCGATTTCGAGCTTTTCGGTCTCGGTGTAGCTGGGCAGTTCGATGACCTCAAGGCGATCGCGCAACGCCGGATGGACCGGATCAAGCCAGTTGGCGGTGGCAATGAACAAGACACGTGATAAATCAAATGGCAGGTCCAGGTAATGGTCTGTGAAGGTGGTGTTCTGTTCCGGGTCCAGCACTTCGAGCAGCGCGGCGGCGGGATCACCGCGAAAATCCGCCCCGACCTTGTCCAATTCGTCGAGCAAAATCACCGCATTACGGCTTTCGATCCGGCGAAGCGTTTGAATGATTCGGCCAGGCATTGCGCCCACGTAAGTGCGGCGGTGGCCGCGAATTTCGGCTTCGTCCCGAATGCCACCCAGCGAGATTCGCGCAAATTTTCGGCCCAGAGCATCGGCGACGCTTTTGCCGAGGGAGGTTTTTCCGACACCCGGCGGGCCGACCAGGCAAAGGATTGGGCCTTTAATTTGTTTGCGGCGTTTGATGACGGCGATAAATTCCAACAGGCGGTCCTTGATTTTTTCGAGTCCGAAATGCTGTTCGTTCAGGATTTTCTCGGCGGCACGGAGGTCCAGTTTGTCCTCGGTCGCTTTTTCCCAGGGTAAAGCCAAAATCCAGTCCAGATAGTTCCTTGAAATCCCGTATTCCGCGGCGGCGGGAGGCGTTTGCTGAAGTCGTTCCAATTCCTGGTTTGCAGCTTTGCGGGCCTCGTCAGGCATGGGCGTTTGCTCGACTTTATCCCGCAAGGTTTTGATTTCGCTGGACCCCTGATCGCCTTCACCCAGTTCGCGCTGGATCGCGCGCATTTGTTCGCGCAAAAAAAAGTCCTTTTGCGTTTTCGAAATGGACGAGGCGACGTCGTTTTGAATCTTGGAGGTTAAGGTCAAAACTTCCTGCTCCCGGTTCAATATCGGCAGCAGTTTTTCAAGACGCTCCCGGACGGAAATGACTTCGAGCAATTTTTGCCGATCTTCCAGGTCCATGTTTAGATTTGCGGCGATCAAATCCGCGAAATGGCCGGGGTTATCAGTATTGACGGCTGCTATTTTGACGTGCTCGGAAAAAGCGGGCGAAATCTTGGCGATCTCCTCAAACTGCCGATGGGCGTTGCGAAGCAACGCGTGAAGTTCGACGGAATCCTCGGTCTTGTCGTGCAACAGCTCGTAGCCGGCGCGCAAATATGGCGAAGGGGGCGAATAGGTCTTGATGCGGATGCGCCAGAGGCCCTCGACCAGCACTCGAGCCGTGCCATCGGGAAATTTGACCATTTTGGCGACCCGTGAGACGCAGCCCACCTCGTATAATTCTTCCGGCGCCGGCTCGGCCACCTCGGGACGGCGTTGCAGAACCGCCCCAAACAATCGGTCTCCGGCGACTATATCATCTATTAGCTTGAGGCTTGAAC
>JBOHXA010000506.1:0-11677 GCA_050737335.1 Limisphaerales bacterium
ATGATAAAAGCGGAAAAATCCGTCCAGCGCGCCTCCAATCCCCTCGCCAAAGGCATCCCAATCCGCGTCGCTTTGAACTCGTTACCCCCGGCCCCCTGCAAAAAGCAACTCCAGAGACATCCCCGACTCGCCTCCATCCAATCCGACGCAAAAATCAGGTTCCCTGATACAACAACCGGCCTTTCAGCCCTTCAATCTCCTTCCACGTATAATAGAAAAAATATAGAAACTTCCAAAGGCGAATCGCATTTTCTAACCGTCTCATGCATTTTGCACACATTACTAATGTCAAGACTTGTATTACATCGCAACACGCTCAAACACAATGACTTCCTCCCGCCTTCCCCTCATGGCTCTATCGAGGGACTGTCCAAAATATTCCCGATTGATGGGGGGACGGATCGCAAACGCTTTGGCCTTACATACGGCAAAAACAAAAATATACAACTACCGGACCCGGATGGGGCGAACCCGCGCCTCCGCCAGCCGCGCGCCGCGCGCTATGACAAATAAGGAAATCTCATGTCATCCGGGTGAGAGACGATGCGTTCGCTGCGAGTATTTGATTATGAGGCTATCCACCGGCATTTTTACGGATCAGCGTATAAGGCACAAGTCAGTTCGCGGATTGAAAGCTGAACGATTCCGAAACGGCGCATGGCAACCAGCGGACATGAGTCCGCTCCAACTGTTTCGCGGGAAAGATGTGCGGCCTTGTTTGCGGCCCCGACCTGTCGCGGGAACGGTCTGACGGCTCAAGCCGGGACGGAATATCTTATTGGATGTTTGATTTCTGCGCCGTGTGCGTTCAGAATTCAACGCCACGATGCGTGTGACATTTATTTTCATGCGGTTAATTGCAGTGGCAGCCTTGATCGCGGCGGGAACATTCCTGGGCGCGCTGCGTGTGAAAGCCGTCACCTTTGAGGGCCAATACTACGTTCCCTTGGCGGAATTTGCCCGGGCCAACGGTTTTCGGCTTTATGCGGCCAGTGCCCGTGAGGATGTGTTGCAAAATGGAAATATGCGGCTGATCTTTGACGTGAATTCGGCACACGCGGAGATCGGAGGGGTCAATGTCGTGCTCTCGTATCCAATTGCCGCCGAACATGGCGAATTGCTGATATCGCAATTGGACATTGAGACCGCGTTGCGTCCGCTGATTTTTCCACCAAAGCCAAACCACAAGCGGATCACGACCATTTGTCTCGATCCCGGCCATGGAGGCCGCGATACGGGCAACCGGGTTGTCGGATTTTTGACTCACAATGAAAAGACTTACACACTGGCGCTGGGATTTGAATTGAGACGACAATTGATGGCGGCAGGTTTTCATGTGATAATGACCCGCACAAAGGATGTCTATGTGCCTTTGCCGGATCGCCCGGCTCTGGCCAACCGGGAGCGGGCGGATTTATTTATTAGTCTGCATTTCAATGCAACGCCCGTGGATAAGGCGGAGACGAAAGGGCCGCAGACCTATTGCATTACGCCAGTCGGCGCGGAATCCTCCAACTCGCATGGTGAAAGCGGGCAAATCGGCTCGGCGGTCGGCACAGGCCCGACGGTTGCCAACCGGTGCGAAGACAAAAGCCTGTTGCTGGCGTATCAAGTGGAAAAGTCGCTCGTCGAGAACCTTCACGCGAATGACCAGGGTGTGAAACGCGCACGTTTTGCCGTCCTGCGTGACGCGACGATGCCAGCCATTTTGATTGAAGGCGGCTTTATGACCCACCCATTGGAAAGCAAAAAAATTTACAGCGCCGTTTACCGCCGTGAAATGGCTGCGGCAATTGTGAAGGGCATCTTCGAGTACCAGAAATTGACAGCGCCGCCAAGGCATAAGACGGCGAGGGCGGGGGAGTGATTGGACCCATGGGACGAATAGAACATATACGGCCAAAGGGATGGATGCGGATGAGAATGACGATGAGAACGATTTCCGTTGGCCAAAGCCCATCTGGAATAACCATTTAAGTTGCTCCAGTCTCTGGCATATGTTCCGTCCCTGTATTGATCTCCATGAAGGCGCGGTCAAGCAAATTGTCGGCGGCACGCTGGGCGCGCCGGGACCATTGCGCACGAATTTTATCGCGAAACAGCCGGCGGCATGGTTCGCCCAACTTTACAAGCGTGACGGACTCAAAGGCGGCCACGTTATCATGCTGGGGCCGGGAAACGAAAATGAAGCGCGTTCGGCGCTTGAGGCGTACCCCGGCGGATTACAGGTCGGCGGCGGCGTCAACCCATCCAATGCGCGCGATTGGCTTAAAGCCGGCGCATCGCATGTCATTGTCACCAGTTGGGTATTTCGCCAGGGCAAGGTGGACTGGGAGCGGCTTGGCGAACTGGTCAAGCTTGTTGGAAAAGAACGTCTTGTGCTGGATTTAAGCTGTCGCAGGCGGGGCGAACATTATTTTGTTGTGACCGATCGCTGGCAAAAATTCACCGATTTGATTGTCAACGACGAAACGCTCCAGAAATTTTCTCCGTATTGCGCGGAATTCCTGATTCATGCCGTCGAGGTTGAGGGTCTCTGCGGCGGCGTTGACGGCGAACTGGTCTCAAAATTGGGAAAGTGGACGCCCTTGCCAATGACTTACGCCGGGGGGGCGAGGTCCATTTCAGACCTCGAGGAGGTGACGCGATTGGGCGGGGGTAAGGTGGATTTAACAATCGGATCGGCGCTGGATATTTTTGGAGGCAGCGGCGTGAAGTATCAGGAGTGCGTGAAGTTTAATTTCAATCATTGTCGGGGGCAGCGTTAACGAATCGGTCGGGGTACGGCGCCTTCGAGCCTTTTGCAGCGCGCCAGAGAATGTGATTGAATAAGTCTTCCGGACATTGGTCTTCTTTTTCCAGCGGCAATCGAGCCGATATAAGCGCGTCTTTGCGCAGGGCCTCATCCTTGATTTTTTTGGGCGGCGGATTCATTTGATTCAAAGGAATGTCATTGGTCACGCAGTGGTAGGGGGCAAAGTCGGGCGTATCGGTGAAGCAGTCAAACATCGGAGTCGCCGTGGCGTCCATTTGCGTCATGGGCGGAATGCCCAGGATTAACTCGATGGTTCGCAGAAGGCTGGTGTTGTTATATTGCGTGCTCACGACAGAGTGCCGTTTCGTATAAGGACTGACGACATACGCCGTGGTGCGATAGCCGCTGACGTGGTCCCAGCCGTCCTGCGGATCGTCTTCAATCGCGAAGATGCAGGTCGTCCTCCAAAATCTCGAATGACTGACCGCATCCACAATTCGGCCAAATGCTAGGTCATTGTCCGCCTCCATCGCCTTTGGGGTGGGTTCGCCAAACTTTGTGCCGCTGGTGTGATCATCTGGCAGCCAAAGAATGATTAGACTGGGAAAATTGTCTTGAGCCTCGTACTTCTTAAAATCTTCAAGGAATGCCCGGGCGCGAACCGCGTCCGGGACATGCAAATCAAAACCTTCATAGTTGCTCACCACGAATGGCCGCAACGAATCCATGTCGGGTTCGGCGGAATAAACAATATCGTTTGAGCCGGTGACGTAATCCTGATACATGGCGGTCCAGTTCGTGACCATTTGGCCGGACTCTCTTCGCCAATGGTGTGCGGTGGTGAATTCGCCAAAATCGGCCACGGATTTGCCATGTTCCGCGGCATCGGTCCAAATGAAACCCGCGGAGGAGTAAGCCATGGCGTCGCGCGCTTCGGGGTCCGCGCCGCCGGGATAGCTGCGCGGCCAACCGGCGAATTCCCGTTCGATGTAGTCGTTGGCAATCCCGCTATCGGTCCATTGATGGCCGGAGGCGCTCAATATGCCGGAGCAATAGGTGTTATCGAGCAGCGTGAATTCCCGGACGATTTTGTGATAGTTGGGAGTCACCGCCTCTCCGTAGATGCACAACTCAGGAGCGCCGTTGCCTTCGTTCACGTCACCCAGGATTTGGTCGTACGTGCGGTTTTCTTTGATGACATAAATGACATGCTGAAAAACGCTGGGTTCGCCAACGCGTTCGGGCACCGGTCGGGCGGTCTGGTCCGGGCGCGGTGGCAATTTTGCCTGCGCCAGGAGCGGGTAACGCAAATCGTCCAACGCGATTTCTGTAAAATCTTTCAATCGCCTTTCGGATGGGACCCGGACCAATGAAAGCGAGCCGTAATATTCTTTGGTATTGAATCCCATCCCGCCGTTGGCTTTGTTTTTCCTCGGTTTTTCCTTTTTCGCGCTAATGTCCTCAATATTCGCAACGTCGAGCATTTTATGGCGCGAATCGAAGGCGATGGAGCAGGGGAACCAGCCCACCGGAATGAGCCCGAGCATTTGTGATCGGTTGGGCCTGAACTGAAATACAGCAACTGCGTTTTGCGTGCCGTTGCAGACAAACAGGAATTTGCCACGCTTGTCGAACACGAGTGCATTGGGCTGCGCGCCAAACACATCCCCCGGCCTTTGTCGCGCGCAAAGTGTTTGGACGATTTTATCCGTCTTTGTGCTGATGATTGTGACGGTGTCGTCGCCGGCGTTTGCAACGGCCAGAAATTTGCCGTTCGGCGAGAGGGCGAGAGCACAGGCGTGACGGCCGGTTAAAATTTCATGATCGAATCCCGGCTGCCGCCCGGTTAAATCAATGACGGACACCGAACCTTCGCTGGCCACAGAACGCCGGTCCACGCGGACCGTTCCGTTGCGCCCGATGGGACCCACCAGACTGTTCGCGTCGGGAATGCGGCCGGCCCAATTGCTCACGTAAAGCTTCTTTCCGCAAAGCGCCACGTCGTAAGGAGCATTGCCCGTGGGCCACGTGCGCAGGATTTTACCGGAATCCGCGCCGATTTCGAGCACCTTGTTTGCGATATTGAGCGCGACGTAAATTCTCGCGCCGTCCGGCGAGACCGCGATTCCCGTGGGGACATCGGGTTTCCGCCCGGGTTTGTTCGCGTTCGGCAAAGGGATGGAAAACAGGGGCGATATTTTTTCATTCCGGCCTACGGAAAAGACTTTGACGTCGCCGTTGACATTGGAAAGATAAATGCGGGAACCGTCGGGTGAAAATGAAATGCCTGTGAAACTTAATTTTGATTTCTCGGTGGCGTTGAGGATGAGCGACGACACCGCTTTCAAGGATTTTTCGCCCTGTTCTTTTGGAAATGGAACGCGTTGTATGATTTTTCCCGTGGCTGGATCAAGAGCGACCAGTTCGGGCCGCAAACCGGATGTCACGAGCAATTGACCGTTGGGGCTGAGCGCCAGGGCGTTTGGCCTCATGCCGGGCAATCGCACCAAAGTTCCAGCGGGCGTGATGAGTTGATTGACCGGCGTTTCCATTCCGTTTGTGTTGTGGCCGACGATTTCGGTGGTCGCGTCGAAAAGAGAGTCCGAAGTTTCCCGGGCGAGCGCCGCGATCGTGATGAACGTCACCGCAATCGAGGCAACCAAAGCTTTATATTTCATTTTGGTAAAAGGATAATGACGCCGTCCCGGCCGGGACAGTTGCAAATTTGAAAATTTTTTCCTCGCACGAGTCCAGGTAACGAGACTCAAATATGAACCACGACAAACGGACGCTCCCGGAATCAGTCCGGTACTCCATCCTCCTCTTCTGTGCAAAATATCTTGTGCATCGGAACAACGATGCGTAGAACTGAATTTGATTGAATTGTAACATTTCTTCCATCTCAAGGGCGGCAACCGTGGCCAGGACGTTGGTTGCGGCCGCTGCGGTGGCGTCGCTTGTGTGTCATGCGCGGGATTCCGCCGCGGCGGAGACCACTTTGGCCGACCGGCAAGTTTCCGATTATTTCAAATGGCAAACGGCGGAAATCTCCAGCGCGTGTTTGTCGAACATTCATTCACTGGCCGATTGGCAGGAGCGGCGTCCGGAATTTCAGCGGGAAGCGCGTGAAATGCTTGGGCTGGATCCGATGCCGCCGCGGACGGCATTGCATCCGGTCATTGCCGGAACAATTGAAGAACGCGATTTCACCGTGCAAAAGCTCTACTTTCAATCGCTGCCCCATCTTTATGTGACTGCTGATTTGTATTTGCCAAAACCATTAACCAACCGCGCGCCGGCCGTGCTTTATTTATGTGGCCATTTGCCGGTCATTATCAATGGCATCAGTTACGGCAACAAGGTGGCGTATCAGCAGCATGGAATCTGGTTTGCAAGGAACGGCTACGTTTGCATGATCGTGGATACCCTCCAATATGGGGAAATTTTGGGACATCACCGCGGGACGTATGATGAGGGCGCGTGGTGGTGGAATTCCAGGGGATATACGCCCGCCGCTGTGGAAACGTGGGACGCGCTTCGGGCCTTGGACTATTTGGATGGCCGGCCTGACGTGGACACGAATCGGATTGGAGTGACAGGGAGGTCGGGCGGAGGCGCCTATAGCTGGTTCGTCGCAGCGGTTGACGACCGCGTAAAAGTCATTGCGCCCGTTGCCGGAATCGGCGACCTGGAAAGTTACTGCGTGGCTGGCACTGTGGATGACCACTGCGACTGTATGTTTTTTGTGAACACGCATCGTTGGGACTATCCGCTGCTGGCAGCCCTGTCCGCGCCGAGGCCATTGTTGCTGGCGGACACCGATGCCGATGAATATTTTCCCCTGAATGGCGTCCTGCACACGTGGGAAATGGTGAAACGGATTTATGATTTATACGGCGCATCAACGAACTTTGGCCTTGTAATCGCTCCCGGCCCGCATAAGGACACGCAGGATGTGCAATTGCCGGTTTTTCGATGGTTCAATATCCATTTGAAGCATGAAGATCCAACGATTGCAATGGCTGCGGTAAAAATGTTTTCGCCGCGGGAACTTAAAGTTTTCAGCACGATTCCCTCTGACCAAATCAACACGCGGATCGAGTACAGTTTCGAGCCCGAAGCGCGGGCTCCCAAGGTTCCCGCCACGGCTGCGGCGTGGCAACGGATAAAAACGAAATGGATGAATGGGCTTGAGGAAAAGTGCTTCGCGGGATGGCCGGTGAATCGGTCGGCAGTCCACGGTCTGGAATCCACAATCCAAAGTCCCGTGGTCCAGAGGGTGCAATCGGTCAGGGTCAGGGGAATTCAGTGCGAAGCGTATGAATTTGAAAGTCAGCGTGACGTGACTTTGCCGTTTTATGTCGTTCGAAAGGCCGGGTCCAAACCAGGCCGGCTTATTTTGCGAATCGCCGGCGACTCTTTTACAAACACTCTGTGGCACCCTGGGCAAACGTTCAATCTCGAGGACGCGCGAGCCGTGTTCGGTTCTCCTGATTCTGACGCGTTGTTTGACACCATCAAAACGCGCGATGCGGCGTACGCGATCTTTTTTCCACGCGGCACAGGACCGGTTTCCTGGAGCGGCGGCGCGCTGCATGAGACCCAATTGCGCCGGCGATTCATGCTGATCGGCCAGACTCTGGATGGCATGCGCGTCTGGGATATTTGCCGGGCGATTGCCGCGGTACACGCGATGAAATCTCTCGCACACGCGGCGTTGACCGTTGAAGCCAGCGGAAACATGGGCGTGAATGCGCTCTACGCGTCGCTGTTTGTTCATGGAATCAGCGCTTTGCGCATAGGTCATATTCCTTCGAGCCAAATGCCACAGGCCTCTGATGATATGGTAGGCCCGGACTATTTGAATGTTCTCAAAATTCTGGATATTCCGGAAACTGCCGCAATGGCGGCGGAACGTTGTCCATTGGAGTTGCAACCGGATGACACAAACGGATGGCAATTTCTTCGAGGCATGGCGGCTTCGCCGGTTGCAAACGTCAAGGTGGAGTGGGAGAATTGAAGGTCCTTTGACTGTCCAAACCAAAGGATTTTAACTGGATTTTCGCATGGCATCCGAGGTTGATTTGCTGGCGCGTTGCCGTCGTGGCGATGCCGCTGCGTGGGATGAATTGTTCGATCTTCATTACGCGGCGGCCGGACGATTTATTTTCCAATTATCCCCGGATTTTTCGCGCGAAGATGCCGAAGAGATTTGCCAGGAGGCTTTTTTGTCTGTCATCAAAAACATCGAGTCGTTCAAAGGGGAATGCCAGTTCCAAACGTGGCTCTTTCGAATCGCGGTTAACAAGGCGAGGGACTTTCGCGAAAAGCGGCTTGCGGCCAAGCGCGGCGGGGCGCGGACCGTCCTGTCGCTTCAGGTGGAAAACCCGGAAACTGGATTGACACTGGACCCGCCTGATTCCCTGCCCGCGCCGGATGAAATGGCGATGCATGCCGAGCAAATGGCGCTGGTGCGCGTATCGCTGGACCAATTGGATGAACCGTGCCGTGAAATTGTGGAATTGCGTTACCTCGGCGATTTGAGTTACGACGAGCTTGGCGCGACATTAAAGCTGAATCCAAAGACAGTCAGTTCGCGCTTAAGCGGATGCCTGGACCGGCTCGAGCAAATCGCTCTAAAGATATTTCAGCGGGATAAACCGGAGATTTTCCCGTCCAACAAGACGACTTGATGAATCCAGAACGAAGAATCGAGAAATGGTTGAAGGCCTATGCCAAAAAGCGGCGGGGCCTGACTGGCGAATCGTTCAAATTGGACCCGGCCGCGCGGCAGATGTTGCAAAGCGAGATTTCCCGCCGCGCGCCGCCGGCCCGGGAGGATCATGAATCATTGTCCCTCTGGGCATTAATGCGAAGGCATTGGTTGATGATTCTGGGCTTTACCGTTTGCGTTTTAATTGTCGCCTGTTTCTTTTGGCCGGCTATTAATCGGCCAGTCAGCAGACTTATTGTAGCGAGGCACACGCCTGGGTTTGCCGGGAACATCCGGCAAATGCCCGGATCAATACAGGGGCCGATCGAGGGCAACACGCCTCCGATTACCAATGCGGTAATGGTGGCGTCAACAGTCAGCTCGGCCGCGAGAAGTAAAAGCCTGGCGCTGAAAAGTGCGAAAACGACGCCCGAATGGCCCGCCAAAGTCTTCTCGCGGAATGTTGTGGGAGCAATTACGAATGTAAATTTAGGGACGCTGGCAGTGGCGCAATTGCCGCCTGCCGCCCCTTCCTATCGTTTAATTGCCCCGGCGCCGGCGCGGGGATTTGAGGCGGGTGAAGGGGCAACGGAGCCGATGCATGGGTTGCCTGGAGCGCCTCCCTCACGAGGAAACGCGACCATACCGCCCGCGGCGCCATCCGCGTTCGCAGCGAGTGCGCCACCCGCCGTTGGCGGCAATTACGCGATGAATTCGAGGCCCGTTTTGGACTCGATGCAGAAACAGGCGGGTCGTGAGAAACCAAGGAGCGACTTCGGATTCGTTCCGGCTTTGCGATACAACTTTGTGAATCCAATTGCTCCGCCGCCGCCGCAATCCGGCGCGGTGCTCATGAATTTTCAAGTATCACTGGACCGGAACACGATCCGCGTGGTGGACCAGGACGGTTCCGTTTATACGGGTGCCTTGCAGCCAGAAGGGTACAGGGATTACATGAAATCGCGGACATCCGCATTTCTTGCCGGGGTTGGTCGGAAGGACTCGACTGTGCATGCGGCAGCGGCGGGAACGTTAAAAAGTGAAAGTCCAAGAATGACGGAATTCGATAAACTTGAAGTGAGCGCATCAAAGGAAAATAACGATGCTTTGAATTGGTACGCTTTCCCCTCGAATCTGCCAGCGGCGGGCGCTGGCGCCGCCACGCCTGCGCCGATGCGGGCACCAGTTCAAAAATACTATTTCCATGTCCAAGGCACCAACCGGAGTCTCAACGAGAGCGTCGAATTCGCCGGGACATTGCTGAAAGATTTGCCGAAGCCGCGTGGCTTTGAGCAAACGTTTGATATGATTATCAACGGCGCTGTCGGCGCGGCCTATGCCCGGCAATTGATGAACTCAGCGACGACAAATCAATCTCTGAGGATCATGGGAACGGCGATCATTAACCATACAAACAAAATTCAGGTTAATGCCGTATCGGCCCCGGCAAAAAGCAAATTGCCTCGTGATTAATTATGAAAGCCAATGTGAGCCGTTCGACGTTGATCGGAGCTTATGCAATCGCGATCTGCGCGGATTTTCTCCAAATTTTTCTGTTCCCGCTTTTTTGGGATGGAATTGTTTCTCCATTGGATGACGCCACTGATGTTCTGGTGTGCGCGACACTCTCATATTTTATCGGGTTTCACGTGGCATTCTTGCCCTCTTTCCTGATAAAACTGATTCCGTTCGTGGAATCTGTGCCGACTTGGACGCTTAGCGTTTTTATCGCCACCCGCCGGCGCGTTGTCGCCGGCGACAAGCCTGAAGTGATTGTTGAAGAGGAAAAAACACCAAAACTTTTGCCGGGAAAAAATGAATAGGCAGGCAATTCCAGACGGCAAAATCCAGAGCGCGCCAACACGGATTATACGGTGTCTGTGGCGCCGGGAATAAATATCAGACACGACACTACGGGGAGTTTTATGTTTCAATCCGAAAAATTTGCGTTGGCTCAAGCGGCCGCAGACCCGGGCCATTGGTTGCTTGACCCGGGAATTGCCTTTCTAAGCCATGGTGTCTTTGGCGCCTGTCCGCGGCCGGTCCTGGCCATCCAGAATGAATGGCGTGAGCGCCTGGAACGCCAGCCCGTCCAATTTCTCGCGCGAGAGTTGGAAACGCGCGTTGATGCAGTCCGGGCAGCGCTTGCGGCATTCATAAACGCAAACGTTGATGATCTCGTTCTTGTGGCCAATGCGACAGCCGCGGTCAACACGGTTGTGCGTTCACTCGTCTTTCAACCTGGAGATGAACTGCTCGTCACAAATTACGCTTATCAGGGTTGCCGCAATGCGATGGAGTTTGCCGCTGAACGCGTGGGCGTCAAGGCGGTGGTGGCGCGAATTCCATTTCCGTTTCGCCATGAAGACGATTTGGTTGCGCCAATTTTGGAAAAGGTTACTTCGCGGACGCGTTTGGCATTGATTGATCATGTGACAAGCCAGACGGGCGTGCTCATGCCGGTTGAGCGCCTGGTGCGCGAGCTAAAGCTCCGTGGCGTGGATACGCTGGTGGATGGCGCCCACGCGGTTGGAATGGTTCCGCTCGACTTAAAAACGCTTGGGGCGGCGTATTATGCCGGGAATTGCCATAAATGGTTGTGCGCGCCCAAAGGCGCTGCGTTTTTGAATGTGGCTCGTGACAAACAAAAATCCATCCGGCCGCTGATAATCAGCAACGGGGCGAACTCACTGCGCGAAGACCGATCACGATTTTTGATCGAATTCGCGTGGCCCGGAACGTGGGACCCCGCGGCCTGCCTGAGCGTCCCGGAGGCGATTCGATTTATGGGATCGCTCCTGCCCGGCGGGTGGCCCGAAATTATGGCGCGCAACCGCGCTTTGGCCCTGGCAGCGCGCGAAATTCTCTGCGATGCCTTGCGAATAAACCAGCCCTGCCCTGACGAATTTATTGCTTCGCTGGCGGCTATTCCATTGCCCGATGCGGCCAGGGATGAATTGCCGCGATTGCCGGTCAATGAATATCCCCTCCAGGATATTTTGCGCGAAAAGTATCAAATCGAAGTCCCGATCATTTCATGGCCCGCCGCGCCCGCGCGCGTCCTGCGGCTTTCGGCGCAATTATATAATTCACTGCCGCAATACGAAAGGGTGGCGAAAGCGATCGTTGAAGTGCTAACCTAACTTCCTGAAGTCGGACATTAAATCTCAACAAAAACAAAGGTTTTTCGAGTTTTGTCGGGCTACGTC
>JBOHXA010000507.1:0-1386 GCA_050737335.1 Limisphaerales bacterium
CCTCCGGAACCCTCATTTGTCGAGCGCGTGCGGGTGCTATGCCGGCACCTGGACCTGATGATTGAAATTTTCGGCGAGGAGCACGGTTGCCGCATGTTTCGCAAAGTGGCGCCGTGGTATTCCAAACGATTCGGCCCCTGCCACGAATTCAACAAAGGCGCGGTGAAGATATCCTCGCGGGCGCAATTCAGGGAAGTGTTGGACCGTTACATCCGCTGGCGCGAACAATTTCTGGATGATCGGGGTGAACTGCTCCCTCGATACCAGCCCCCGCCGCTGGTCGCCTCGTTTATGGACGATGAACCCGCCGTCGGCCTGCGCGAGCACATCCCCGTGCCCAAAGGGCCGGTTGAAGTGTGGTGAGACCCGCCGCGACCATTAACGCGCATTCTTTTCCGCATTTTTTCGAGATTTACATTTATTGGGGGGTATGACATTTTGAAGGGTATGATCAAAAGATTTTTTGCTCCTGGAAACGACCCGGCGCTGACCAGCCTCGCGCTGCTGGTGCTGCGGCTTTGGCTTGGGCTGTCCATGTTTTTTATCCATGGCCTGGACAAGCTGGAACATTACAATGCCATGGCGGCGCATTTTGCCAACCCGATTGGAATTGGGGTCAAACCGAGCCTGATCCTGGTGATCATTGCCGAAGTTGGCGGAGCGTGGCTGTTGACGCTGGGATTGTTGTCGCGGCTGGGAGCGTTGATGCTGGCCATTGATATGGGTGTGGCTTTCTTTGCATTTCATAAAATGGCGCTCAGCACCGGCCCGCATCCCGGCGATCTGCCATTCGTTTATTTGGCGGGATTTGTCACGCTGCTGCTGGCCGGGCCGGGGAAATTTTCCCTGGACAGGGCTTTGTTTGGTAAGGGCAAGTAAAGCGTAAAAAGCTTGGACGCTTTAAACAGTTGATACGCCGAGACGTTGGGCCGACGGATCATCCAGGGTTGATGCCGTAAGGTCGCTTTTCTCCGTAAATCACAAGGCCCAAAATTTAGCGATTGCCTTTCCGCGCCGCCAGTTGCTTTGCCAATTGTATCGCGGCAACCATGCTCGATGGATTGGCCGTCCATTTTCCGGCGATGTCATAGGCCGTTCCGTGGTCTGGAGAGGTGCGAATGAAGGGCAAGCCCAGCGTCCAGTTGACGCCAGTGTCAAACGCGACGGCCTTGAGGGGCGCCAGGCCCTGGTCGTGGAACATCGCCACGACCGCGTCAAAATCTCCGCGCAACGCGTAGTAAAAGACCGTGTCGCCGCTGATCGGGCCTGTGACATCATGGCCTCTTTTCCGCATTGCCGAAACAACGGGAGAAATGAGTTTAATTTCTTCGTCGCCAAATTCCCCGCCTTCGCCGGCATGCGGATTTAATCCGGCAACGGCAATGC
>JBOHXA010000508.1:0-2850 GCA_050737335.1 Limisphaerales bacterium
CATCAACAGCGTGCTGTCCGATGTCCAACTCGCGGCGGACAAAAACGAATGGGAGAGGGAATCCCTTTGCAAAGTCGCCAGCTTTGACCTGCTCGCCTTGCATCGCCACGGCCGGGACGCGGACTCGCGGCGTCGCGTTTACATTTCGGCGGGCATTCATGGCGACGAACCGGCCAGCCCGCTGGCGGCGCTGAAATTGTTACAGGAAAATTGTTGGCCGCCGAATGCGGAAGTTTGGCTCTGCCCTTGTCTCAATCCCGTCGGTTTTACGCTGAATTCCCGGTCCAATAGAATCGGCATTGACCTTAACCGGGGCTATCTAAATCCCGTGGCCGATGAAATTATCGCCCACGTCTCATGGCTCCAGCGGCAACCCGAATTTGATTTGTGCATTTTGCTTCATGAGGACTGGGAGTCGCGGGGTTTCTACCTTTACGAACAAAACCCCGACGCCCGGCCCTCGTATGCGGAAAAAATAATAGAAGCGGTGGAAAGGGTCTGCCCGATTGACCGGTCTGAAACGATCGAAGGGCGCCCGGCCAAAGGAGGCATTCTCCGCCCAAACATTGAACCGCATTCGCGCCCGGATTGGCCGGAAGCCTTCTATCTAATTACCCACAAGACCCGCCAGAGCTACACGGTGGAGGCGCCATCGGATTTTCCCCTTCCAACTCGCGTCAACGCCCTGGTGGCCGCCGTAAAAGCCGTGCTCGGCGTGTGACCCTCGCCCGTCAGGTGCATTAGGATGGCGGTTGAAAGGCGCCCCGATGAATCAACAAAAAAACCGCAAGGCCAATGCATGCGATGCCAATGGCAAAGCCAATCACGGTCACGACCGTCCGCAGGGTCCGGGCCTTTTCTCGAATATTATCGGTTTGGCGCCGTTCCGCCTCGATCAGGCTCGCCAGGTTCGTTCCAAGCGCGGCGGCGATGGCTGCCTCATCTTTGAGCTGCAGCGTCAGCCATGCCCCATCGAACTCGTTCCGCCATGGCGCCGGCAGCCGCGCCAGCGTTTCCGAGTCCGGCGGCCGAAACCCGAAGTTCTTCCAAAACGGAGAGCGTTCCTGCGTCCAAAGACGAAAGACCGAGTGGTTGGATGCAAGAACCTGGATTCGCTGCCAAAATAATTCCCGACCGGCGTCCGCGACCGAAAAATCGGTGAAACCTTCATCGTGCACCAGCGCGTGTTCGCGGGACGCCTGAAAGCCAATCGCTCCCAGAAAAGCCTCATGGGCATCCACGACGACCTGAAATTCAGTGAGTCGTTTCTCCAATTCATCGGCGGCCAGATGCATGGAAGACCACAGTTCTCGAAGGCTGGTCAGGTCGTCTGTGGTCGCGCGCCGAATGCGAAGGGGCAAAGTATGCACGAAAGAATTGAACGGCAAAAACTAAAAGGGCAAAAGCGAAAAATCGCCCTTGCCCTTTGAGAATTGATGCCGACCAGGCAGACCGTTGAGAAATGAACGCGACGCGGCATACTTTTACGCCCTCTTCGCGCCTGCGAACATTTCCGGGCCATTTGCAAATTGGATGATTGCGTAATTACGCTTTTTCCAACTCGCAGATGGCGTTTTGAATTGCTTCCCTGCTTTGGCCGGTTCGCTTTTGTATGCGGCCAATCAGCTCGTCCTGTTTGCCCTCGTGATAATCAAGGTCGCTTTCAGTGAGCGAGGCCCATTTCTGTTTCAGTTTGCCTTTGGTAACATTCCAATCACCTTTTATTTCAAGTGTTGTCATAATTTCTCCTTTTTAGATGCTTGTTGAACTGAATTCATAATCAGCTTAAAACGTGCCCGGTATATCGTCGCTCGCAGGCACTAAAGAGGCGATTCAAAGTTGCAAAATAATCCCTCTGCCAGCCCAATAATGCAATTTGCCCGTTCGGTGCAATATTGGAGGGCCGGCAGGCTCGGACTCGTTGACATTTTGACGATCCGCGACGATATGAAATTGCCGCTAGCAATCGCGCGATGTGGTGCGGCGGATAAAAGGAATAGAAAATGCCGAATGCAAAAACAGATTCGCGTGGAATTGCCTTTCGGTATAAAGATGCCAATGGGAATTGGCGCGAGGTTCCGTCAGAGACCTTGCGGGCCATCCGATCCGTGACCGCTGGGAACGCGACCGGTGCAAACAAGTCGAAATTGCGGATCCTCAGGCTCGGTCAAAAATTCCCGTTGAAAAGGCCCGCTATTTTGCAACTGGAAGACGGAACATCGCGGGTCTGCACCAAGGAATTGCCGGCCGACTTGCCCATGGGCTATCACACCCTGGTTCAACCCCGAAGCACGGGTAAAATGCGGCTTATCGTCGCTCCGGACAAATGTTATTTGCCCGAATCTCCCGACGCCTGGGGCTGGGCGCTCCAGTTGTATGCGTTGAGGTCCAAAGCAAGTTGGGGAATGGGAGATTTCGGCGATCTTCGGGATTTTGCGCGGTGGTCTTCGGATGAACTCCAATGCGATTTTATTCTTTGCAATCCAATGGGGGCGGTCGCGCCTCTTTTACCGCAACAAGCCAGCCCATATTTTCCAGGCAGCCGGCTCTTTTTGAACCCGCTCTATTTGCGCATCGAAGACGTGCCCGGAGCGAACCACGCTGGCGTTCCAATTTCCCGGCTGGCCCGCTCCGGTCACGCGCTCAACCAGCGGCGATTGATCGAGCGAGACAAGATTTTTCATCTGAAAATGACGGCTTTGGAAAAAATATGGGGCCGGTTCAGCGGTGATCGCCGGTTTGAAGACTTCCGCGCAGGCCGGGGACAGCCTCTGAAAGAGTTCGCCACCTTCTGCGCCCTGGCGGAATGTTTCCAATCCGGCTGGCACGCCTGGCCGAATGCGTTTAGAC
>JBOHXA010000509.1:0-1764 GCA_050737335.1 Limisphaerales bacterium
CGCGCACTTTCCACCAGAACCGCGCGGCGACAGGCAAGGCTTTGCCCCGATATTCAATCGAAGCCGATTGACCTGAGTTCACCTTGCCGCTGTCCCAGCAATCGGAATTCCAATCGGCCAGTTGTTCTGCGCTGGAAACAACGAGAATTTGATAAGCGGTTTGGGTTTCTCCACGGGTGGAATTCTTTGACATCCACGTGAACCGAATATCGTCCCGGTCAACCGCCAGCGGGTTGCTGACGCCATTGACGAGCAATCCCACCGGAGCGGACGGACTGCCAAAAGTCCTCAAGCTGATAAAAGCGATGAGGAGTGCTAAAACAAAACGAATTGGAATGGCAGGCGCTTTCATTTAGCAAAAATCATGGCGTTTCGCGAAACTGATAATCACCGGCTTCCACCAAATATTCAATGGAAGAACCTTCGTTCGAAATGGCGAGAACGCCGCGGTCGTTGACTGGCGATGTTTTCGGCCATAGAAGTTTCCCAGATTCTGTTATGGTGAAATTTCCATCTGAAAGTTTTGGAAGGTAGATGGCGGCGCGGGTGTTGGCAGGCACTTTGACTGAAAGAGAAAACTGGCCGTCGGGGCTTTTGTTCCAGCGCGTCGTAACGAGTCCCTTCACGGTGGGGACTGCGCCTTCGGCAAAGGTCAGGCCGGTGGTATCGGGCCGGACATCAAACGTGGCAAAGCCGCCGCTCGTGGGCTGAATGCCCAAAATGTATTTCTGGAACAGATACCCAGGATAGGCGGTCCACGCGTGGTTCACCTCGTAATTTCGGCCATAGCTGAAACTCTCCCAGCAAGCTTGGTTGGAGTCCAGCATGGGGCGATAGCGGGCCAGGTCGCGCACCACAAAAACTCCGCCACCCGCATTGAGCATACCGCTGTAAAACGCATCGCCGCCATAGCCGCCAATGTCCGGTTTCCCCGCCTTTTCAACGGTGGCTCGAATGTTGGACTTGTCTGCCGATGGTTCGATGCCAAAACGCAAGGCCCAGGCGGAAGCAAGCGGAAACATTTCCTGCCGGTCAGTTCGTGCCAGATAGTATTCGCCGTTGGGTGAGTTGGTGAGTAAGTTGGCATTGATGCCAGCTTTGACTTCCTCCGCCTGCCGCAAATACCCGAAACTTCGGTTCGCCTGTCCAAAAACGGAGAAAACGTGTGAAGCGATGATCAGGTTGTCATAGTATTGGCAAGCGGTGGCGGCGTTAAAACCGCCGTGGGGCATATTGCCGCCAGCATAATCCGAAATCCGCCATTGCGTGATAGGATTCAACAACTTCGTCGTTGGATTTTGGAAAGGTTTAATCCATTCCATGCAACGTGTCAGATTCGGCTCCATCTCCCGGAGAAGCGTCTGGTCGCCCGAAAATAAATATTGCTGCCAGAGCAGCATTGGCCAATACATATCCCATTCTGGAATGCGGCGATTTGGATCGGCATCTGCCAACCTATGCCCCGGACTGACGGCCGGAATATATCCATCGGGAAATTGTTCCCCGGCAAAGTCGCGGACTACCTTGTCAACCATCATCGTGTCGCGGTCATTGTAAAGCAAGACGTTCGCGATGTTCCAAGCGTCGGCCAGCCATGGCGATTGCTCGCGGTCGGCGTCCACGCTGATGATGCCCTGCTGAATGTTCTGCCGGGCCGACCGCTCGCACATCGTGTAAATGGCATTGAGCAATTCGCTTGAACAGTGGAAACGCCCGGCCACGTCGGCATCGCAATAAGCCCACATCCCGCGCACATCTGAAGCC
>JBOHXA010000510.1:0-13702 GCA_050737335.1 Limisphaerales bacterium
GGATTGCGGTGGCGTTTACTTCGTTCCCGCATTTGCAGGGCTGGGCGCGCCGCATTGGGACCCCTATGCGCGCGGTTCAATTCTTGGCCTGACCCGCGGCACAACGGCCGGTCACCTCGCCCGCGCTGCCCTGGAGGGAATCGCTTTTCAGGTTGCCGACGTGTTGGATGCAATGCGTGATGATTCGGGCATGCAAGTGAAACAATTGCGGGTGGATGGCGGCGCGTGCGCCAACGACCTGTTGATGCAGATTCAGGCCGATATATTGCGGACACCCGTAGCGCGGCCGGCGGTCATTGAAACGACGGCGCTGGGCGCGGCCTACCTCGCGGGCCTGGCCACGGGTTATTGGAAAGATCGGGACGCCGTTGCGGCCGCGTGGAGGGCTGAGCGGATTTTTGAGCCGGGCCGAACCGAGGATGAGATTGCGCATCGGCGAAACCGATGGGCCGAGGCGCTGAAACGCGCCAGGGCGTGGGAGATCGAAGGCGGCAGATAGAAGCTGAAAGATCGGAAATGGAAGATGGAAGATGGAAGACGGCAACCTGCGGGAAGCAGGCCAGGGAAGGCCCGCCACCGACGCTTTTTGCGGCCCGGGCTTCGGGATTAAAAAGAACTTGCGGATTTATTGATAAATGTAATGTTGAGGACGTTGGGCGGTTTTTAAACGCAACGTTCCACGTTGTGTTCAGTACAAAAAAGGTGATTGATTATGAAAAAATCTAAATTATTCCTCACGCTGGCCGTCGGCTTTATGGCGGTAACACTCGGACTGGCGGCGCTGGCCGATGACACCAATCAAGTGACGCTGACCGGGATGATGGTCTGCGGCAAGTGCAAGCTGCATATCACGACGAAATGCCGGAACGTTCTCCAGGTGGAAAGCAACGGCACTAACATCAACTACTTCCTCACGCAAAATAAGGTGAGCAAGGACTTTCATTCCAACATTTGTCAAAATGATGGAGAAAAGGCGACTGTGACCGGCACTGTGAAGGAAAAACACGGCAAGGAAATCCTCACGCCTGCCAAGATCGTGGCGGCGGGGGATTCGCAGTAGGCGAAACGCAGCCAGGATTCAGGATCGAGAATCACGAATGGTTCGGGCGCGCCACTGAAACGGTCGCTCTCGCCCTGCCTTTCCCCTCGGGGAGGCGAGAATCGTACGCCGATGGGCCGGATCCCACCGGCGGCTGTGGCAGCAGCCATGTCAGCCGCGGATTACTTGCAGAGGAGCGTCTCGGCCCCGGCCACTGTTTCCCCGCAGGCCATTGGCGTGATCAACGATTATCCACGAGAATGTGATGTTCGCCTGCCACCAGATTTTCCAAGCTTAGCCAAACCCAGCGGGAATCACCCTCGTCTTCCAGACGGGTAGTGACTGGAGCGCCATCGAGAAATGCCTCAGGTGAAGCTGTTTCACTCACCGGGCCGAGCCGGACAAGAACTTTATCCAATGGCATGTTGGGTTTTAACCAGGCTGCAAGCGTTCGTCCGGAGCGCCCACGGACGAATTTGAAATCAAGCCGCACCATTTTGCTGCGCCCGTTCGAGAGAGCGCGGACGGCTTGATCCTTTACTTCCAATCCCTGCCAATCCGTCGGGATTCTCGGAATGATGCGCAGTTGGTTCGTGGACAGGTCATCAAATCCGGTCATGACTTGGATCGCCCGCACCACGGCGCCCATTTGGAACAAGTTGCCCAAATCCCCCCAGCGCCGCCATTCTGAAGCGCCATCCGCAATCGTAACGGCTTCAGGAACCCGAAAGGGATGAGACTGCCCGGGCGCGAAAATCAACCGCGCCGTCCAATTGATAATCTTATCGGTATCAGCCGTTTGATCCAGCAACAGTCCGGCAATCGCATAGTACGCCTGGCCATAACCAAATCCAGCGGGAGCGCACCACCGCGGTTTCATAGCCGCGACTGCCATGTTCCAGGTGCGCTCGGTACGCGCCTCCCATCCCGGCGGAAGCGAGCCGCGCAATTCCAGGCCCCAATAGTCCGCGCCGAACAAAACTGGCGCCAGGGCGGTAATCGGATAGCCTCCCCAATTGGCGGTCTTGGCCGGGTCCCAAACGTCACCCCATGGATTCACGGTTTTGCGGTAGTAGGCGTCCATGGCCGCCTGCATTTTGTCCGCATAGGCTCGCCAGCGCCTTGCGAAGTCGGCGTGGCCGGCCGCGTCCGCCATTTGGGCAAAAGTTTTCAGGCCAAGCCAGCACGGAACGTTACAATAAAAGCTTTCGGTTTCCATTCCACCCTCGCTTTCTGAATAAAGCAGGCCATGTTCGCTGAAAGAGAGTTTGGGATTGTCGAGCTGCCACGGGATAAACTCCGCGGCTTCGCGCAGGGCGGCCCAATGCGCCTTGACCCACTCGGCAGAACGACCATTTTTAACCCAGGCATTGTAATGGTTAAGCATCATGAATCCATGCCCATCGGTCTCCGGATTGCCCATATCACGACTGCTAAACCGCGTCGGCCAACCGTGAGGTCTAAGCGTGTCATAGTACACGTGCGGTTCATTGCAGATGACCGTTGCATGACCCGGCACGGGCTTGCCGCCGATTTGCAAACGCGGGTAGGATTCAGGAAAATACATGAGCCAGCGGTCGAAAAAATCCAGGGCCAATGTGGCCTTATCGGTTTGGCCCCAGTTGTCCAGCAGTGTCGGCGCCCAATTGCGGGTGTAGTAGGCGTTCTTAAAAAAACCGGCATGAGGCAAATATCCGCCAAATCCCCTAAAATTGTCCGCTTCAGGATTGGATTCACGGACCATTCCGTCCGGCTGAACCCGTGTTATCAATTCAGCCGAATTCTCACGATAGACATCCGTCATGATTTGCGCTTCCACCGGCCCCAAAAATCGAATGGATGGCAGCTCACTGGCCGTGGTTTCAATACTACGGGCGGCGCGCCGTACGTTCCCGACGGTAATATCGTCAGGAGTCGTATAAAGCTCATGGCGCAAATTTTCAATCGCGCGCCTCCTCCGCGCGGGGAACGGACTGTCTGCCTCGACGGCGTGGGTTTGAAACCATTGGGCAATGTCCGGTTTTAAAGCGAGGTTGCCCAGCACAACAAGCGACGAATTGGTCCGAGGCTGTCCGGCGGTCACTGCAAAGGTCAACCCATTGATAACGGGATAGCCAATCTTTTGGGCATTATCCACAAGCGTAATGCTGCTCAACGGTTCCGGACGGGGAATCACGCCCAGGCAAAGCGGGTCATTGCTCCGGTATGCATCCAAGCCATTGAATATACACAGCGCCGAATCCAACCTGGCGCGCGCGGCGGGCTTGATTGAAAACGGCGCCGGCGAATCGCGATAGCCCTGGCGCCAAAAAATTGTATACCCAAAAAGCAACGGTATTTCATCTCGATGGCCCGAAGCGTAAGTCAACGTGAGATAGCCGTCCGAATCGCCCACGAAAAAATTCCGAAAACTGTCTCCGCCGCCCCATCCCGGCTGCGTTATGTCAACCGAGTTGGTCATTCCAAACAGGAAAATGCGGCTGGCCGTGATACCATCACAGGAAAACTGCGCGGACTCGCCCTCAGCCAGGTGGGCGGGAGCAAACGGCAAAAACGGTATCCCGGCCACATTCGTGAGCGCTGATTTTGAATGCGCCGGGGCGAATCCGAGGAAAATTTCGGCGGCCCGTCCCGCCCTCGCGCTTTCAGTTATCGCCAGGAGAAGAATCAACGCTATGATGACCCGCCGCCATCGTAACCGTGGAGAATTCGAACCGACCAAACTGGTCTGATACGCGCCGTCGGCCATTGATCACTTAGCGTTAATCTTCCGCGAAGAGGTATTCGAGGTCCGTGGCGTTGAGGCTGCGGGCAAAGCCCTCTTCCCCCAGGACGTCGGCGATGGTTTGGGCTTTGCTTTGCTGCAATTCCCATATTTTTTCTTCGACCGTGCCAGGGGCAATCAAGCGATAAGCGTTGACGGTATGGGTTTGGCCGATGCGATGGGAACGGTCAATGGCCTGGGCTTCGACGGCGGGGTTCCACCACGGGTCGTATAGAACCACGTAACTGGCATTGGTCAGGTTTAGCCCGGTTCCAGCGGCGCGAAGGCTTAAAAGAAAGACTCCCGCTTTTGTATCGCACTGGAAAGCGTTTACGACCTCTTGCCGGTCTTTGGTCTGCCCGGTGAGAACGTGAGTTCGGATGCTTCTGCCGGCGCATTCTTTTTCGAGCAATTGGAGCATTTGCACGAATTGTGAAAACACCAAAACTTTTTGGCCATCGGTGATGAGCGGATCGAGCAGTTCAAAGAGCGTTTCGGTTTTGCCGCTGGCCGTGTCGCTGCCGACGAGCGACGGATGGCAGCAAATCTGGCGCAACCGCGTCAGGGCGGCCAGAACGTGCATCTTTGATTTGTTCAGGCCTTGAGTTTCGACGGCTTTCATGACCTGCTCACGGCTGCGGCGCAGTTCCGCCAAATACAATTTGCGCTGTTCGTCGCCGAGCGGACAGTCCCGGCGCTCTTCAATTCGATCCGGGAGGTCCTTGGCGACATGTTTTTTGAGGCGGCGCAAGAGGAGCGGGCGCAATTTAGCGGACAGGCGGCGGCGGGCGATTCGTTGCTCGTTCTCAGCATTTTCACCCCGCGGTTCGTACGTTTCCAAAAATTGGTCTTGCGTGCCGAGATAACCCGGCTGAATAAAATCCACAATGCTCCAAAGGTCGAGCAACCGGTTTTCCAGGGGCGTGCCCGTGAGCGCCAACTTGTGTTCGCACTTCAATTGTTTGACCGAGTGCGTAACTTGGGCGCCCGGATTCTTGATGAATTGGGCCTCGTCCAGGATTACGGCGCGAAATGAGAATTTTTGCAATTCCTCCAGGTCCCGGCGCAACAGGGCGTAATTGGTAACAATCAAGTCCCGTTGAGGAATCAATTTGCGCAAATTGTGCCTTGCGGCGCCGCTTTCCAGGACCAGCACACGCATATCGGGCGTGAATTTTTCCGCTTCGCGCCGCCAGTTATGCAGGACTGACGCCGGGCAAATGACCAGCGAGGGCCGGGCATTCTTCGCGTTGCGCTGTTTGAGCCAGGCCAGCCACGTCAGGGTTTGAAGCGTTTTGCCCAGCCCCATGTCATCAGCCAAAATGCCGCCAAGTCTTATCTCGGATAGATGGGCGAGAAAGTCGTATCCGTCCTTCTGGTAAGGACGCAGTTCTGCGTGCAGCCCGCGCGGCAATCCGGCGGCAGGCACGCCGCGGAAATCCACGACCCGTTTGCGAAGCTCTTTGGCCTCGGGCGTGTCCGCAAATCGTGAAAAACCCTCCTCACCCAGATGGGCCACGTGTTCCATTCCCACTTTTTGCGGGATGGCGACAATGCCTTCAACGCCCATGTCCGCCATGGCTTCGTGCGCGTTTTGGACCGCGGCGGCGTCCAATTCGACCCATCCGGAATTGGGCAGTTTCACGAAGCGACCGCTCGCCGAAGCGAGCCGATCCAGGTCCGCTTTCGTCAATTTGAGGCCTTCGGCTTCCCACTCCGCCGAAACGGCGAGCCAGTCAATGCCGCTGCCTTTGATAATCAATTTGGGTTTGAGCTGGCGCGGCGTGAGGAAGAGGCGGTGAAAAGCAGGATTGCCGAGATACTCCGAATCCGATGGCCGCGCATTCCATGCTTCGGCCAACTGCCCGAGAAAATTTTCGTTTGCATCGCCGATCCACAGGCCCGGCTCGGGCGTAAACCAATCGAGCTTGCGCAGCCATTGCGCGGCGGGTTCCAGGCGCGGGTCGTCAAGAATCTCAGGTTTACCGTGAGGACGCTTTTTAACGTCGTTTGACTGCCATTCCTGACCGGTCCAGAACCACACGGTTTGGTCGCGCTGGCTTTTGGCGAGCAGGCGCAGGCGCACGGTTTCATCGAGCAATTCAAAGACGAATTGCGGCGTGGCTTTGTGAGTGAGGCAAAGCTGTTCCCAATCTACGCCGTTGGCCGAATGCGTTTTGCGCAAGTGCAGCAGCAGGCGATGGCTCAATCTTCGGACCGGGACGGAGGGTTTGTTTGCGAGGTATTTGAGGACGCGCGGCGGCGGGGCATTGCGCAACAGAAAGAACGTGCCGCCCACCAGGGCGAGCGGCGGTTGATGATTGAAAAATTTTGCGTCCGCGACCGAATGATTTGCGCCGCCGGGCAGCATGAAACGATGGGTAAACGATAATTCTTTGTCGCCGTTTTCCAGATGGGGCGAGAGCGCGATGATTTGGCCGTGGAATTGCAACGGCTGGCTTGAGCCGGCCAGTTCGAGGCGACTCGTGTGGCCCCAGCGGGCGAGCCATTGCATCAATTCCAGTTCCGAGAGAATTAGCGTCTCCGAGCCGTCCGCCCGATTGCGATGAGTGTCCGCGAGCCATTGGATGAATTCCCAGTCATGAGGCGCGAACAGTTCCTGCTCATGCGTGGCGCGGACCACCAGATCGATGAGGTCGTGGAGAGTCCGGGCTTTTTCACCCGTTCGGGGACGTGACAACAGGAATTGCACGGCCAGGCGCTGGCGTGAGGCGTCGTCCTCATGGGCCTCAGGGCGGCAGACGACCCGAAGACTGGCGCGAGGCGTGTCCAGCAAGGGCATGGCTGGCGGCGAGAGCCAGTTTTCGAGCTCTTGGACGAGCTTCATCTCCTGCTCGGCTTGCTCGGCGCGGGCGAAATGTTCCAGGCTGGCGTGTTGCTGCAATTCGGGCGGGACGGAACGTTTGGCGCGCAAAAACAGGAAGGCCAATTCTTCAAGGCGCGGAGTGCCCTGGGCGTTCAGAAGGCGCGGCCACCAGCTGGTATCGGGAAAATCTTTGCGGGAAAGGGAAAGCTTTTCAAAATAGTCTTCCAACAGTAGCCATGAGCGTTGCGAATCGGCGCACGCGGCAAAGCAGCGCAAAATTTCCTCCCGTCCGCCCACCGTTTCCTTCGAATCGGACAATTCCCGGCGCAAATCCGCAAACGCGCCGTACGTTTGCGTCAATACCTTATGATGAGCGTCATATTTGGTAGTCCCGGCTTTGTGCCCGTTGGTGGTTCTGACTGAAAATTTCGCCATTGGATTACTATAGAATCATTATTTCCTCATACTCAACGGTCATGGTCAATCATAAAGCGAAGAAATTTATGCACAATCCATGACCAATACAGCAATGACCGCGCCAAACCCTTGAATTGACCGGTCCGATAAATGGTCGGACAATTGACACAGGGACGTTCTCTGCTAAAATGGTTCGCTTTTTATGAATAAAAATCCGAGCGTGGCGATTGTTGGCGCGACGGGCGCCGTCGGGGTCGAGATGGTTAGAACATTGGAAAAACGCAATTTCCCGTTAGGCAAACTCACGTTGCTTGCTTCGGTCCGCTCGGCTGGAAGGAAACAGACTTTTCGCGGCGCGGAACTTCCGGTCAAGGAGTTGACGCGCGATTCATTTGCGGGCATTGACCTCTCGCTATTCAGCGCGGGCGGACGCATTTCCAAAGAATTTGCCCCCATTGCGGCCGCGGCAGGATGCGTTGTCATTGACAATTCCAGCGCCTTTCGAATGGACGAGGCGGTGCCCCTGGTGATCCCGGAAATCAACGCGGCGGACGTGAAATGGCACAAGGGCATTATCGCCAATCCCAATTGCACAACGGCGGTTGCGCTCATGGCCCTGTATCCGCTGCACCAGGCATTTCACGTGAAGCGGATTTTTGCCGCCAGCTACCAGGCCGTCAGCGGCACCGGCGCCAAAGCCATCGAAGAATTGAAGCGGCAGGTCGGCGAAGTCATTTCGGGCCTGCCCGTTACCCGGGAAGTCTATCCGCATCAAATCGCCTTCAACGTGTTGCCGCAAGTGGATGCGTTTCTGCCGACGGGTTACACAAAGGAGGAAATGAAGATGGAGAACGAAGGCCGCAAAATCATGCACCATCCGGATTTTCGCGCCAGCGTCACATGCGTGCGCGTGCCGGTGTATCGTTCCCATTCGGTGGCTGTGAATGCGGAATTTGAAAAGGCGGTTTCGGTGGGCGCGGCGCGGTCCGTGCTAAAAAATGCCCCCGGGCTGGACGTGGTGGATGAGCCGGAAAACCAGAAGTATCCGATGCCGCTGTTCACATCGGAAAAATATAACTGCGAGGTCGGCCGCATCCGCAAGGATTGCGCATTTGAAAACGGGCTGGCGTTCTGGGTGAGCGGGGATCAATTGCTCAAAGGCGCGGCGCTAAATGCGGTGCAGATTGCGGAAGAGCTGTTGAAATAGATACTTGGCGGACAATTCCTATCTATCGGCGAAGCCGATCCGCTGGATTCCGCGCCTTTTTTTGGCTTTGGCGCGCGCCGACCCCACCAATCCATTCATCCATCAATCCGCAACTATTTAGCATTTGGCAGCACGCCGGCCTTATAATTTGCCAATGTATTTTCCAACCTGCCCTTTTCCTCCGGGTTGGACACGATGTTCACCGCCCTTTCTTCGGTCGCAACGGCTTCCTGCTTTTTGCCAAGCACGAACTGGACGCGGGCCAGGGTGTCAAGCGTGTCAGGCTCTTCCTGTTTTCCTTTTGTCAACTGCGTGGCGCGTTCGGCCATGGTTTCGGCCACCCTGAGGCAATGGTCGCTCACGGGCCCGGCACTGACGATGGTCCACGCGAGCTCATTTTGCCAAAAGTCATTCGTCGGATGAGTCTCGCTGAATGTCTCGGCAAATTGACACGCTTCTTCGAATTTTTTTTGCCCAGAAGGACTTTCAGGCGCTGGATGGTGAAACCGTTTTTAAACTTGGGAAGCAGGTTGTCGATCTCATCCAGCGCGGATTGGGCATCATCCCAATTTTTATCATCAATGTCCGAAGATAATTGCTTTTGAAGTCCCTGGAACCTTTGATCTATCTGCCAATCACTTCTGTAATCTGCCGCCGCCTTTTCCAGGTCGTAATGGCCGGAAACAATATTGTTCAGCACTTGTTCTTTCAAACCCATCGGATGGCCCATCCAGACGATCACGCCGTCCTTGTTGATGATGAATGCATTCGGAATGCCGTGATAATTGACTTTCCGCTTCCACCAATGGTCCGCCATCCAGCCGTCGGGATCCTGACTCTTGTCATCGAGCGCGACGCGGTAGGTCATTTTGGCGCCCATCTTCTCCACAAACGGCGCCACCGCCTCGTCTGAATCCCAAACGTCCAATCCGATGACAATGACGCCCTTGTCCTTGAACGCGTTCCACAACTGATTGAGATGGGGAATGGATTGGATGCACGGCCCACACCAGGTTGCCCAGAACTCGACGATGTAAATGTGGTTGGTGTCAAATCCGTGAACCGGCTCGCCTTGAATCCATTTCCCTGTTTGCAGCGCGGGCGCCTTATCGCCCACCATCAATTCCGCGCGGGCCCCGCCCGCCGCAACCGTCAAAGTGGCGGCCAAAGCAATTGTTTGAAATGGACCATTCATAGTTGAAGGCATACCAGATAATGCGATGTGCGGTATCTTGTCCACAAAAACAAGCTCAATTGATGTTTAGACAATTATTTCGGCAAAACCTCACGGGCGGGCAGCGATGGGACTCGTGATTTCGTTGAAATGTTGACCCGCCGCCGCTTCGCCATGGCGCGGCAAGAACGGATTTCGGTTCCGACATGATTGGGACACGAAGGACGGGATTTTGAGTAATGGATTTCTGGATTTTTGGGGTTGGCGCCCATTCAACAGAGCCGCGCGCGTATGCAAGCGGAATCGGCTGAACTATTGCGCGGTGGTGAACCCGCCGAGACCACTGCGCTACGTGCGCTGATTATGAGGGCATCCCGGTTCATCACGCGATTGACGCAAGAGTGAGGGGATGTGTGGGCCGCAAATCACCTTCTTACTTCGCATGGGTCGCATCGGAGCGGCATTATTTTTTTCGGTTACGGTTCTCAGGGATGGTCACGCTCTCCGACTCGCATAGCGGTATTTTTGCAAGATCTCCCGATTGGAAACGTATAGGCAATGAAGGCATTTACAGATTAAACACGAAAAACTCATATGAATCCAAAGCACCCAATTGTTCTTTTGTCTTGCGGGGCAGTCACAGTGATGGTGATTGTCGCAGCCGTTACGATCAGTTTCCAAGCGGGGAAACACAGCACGCAATCGCCTGTTCCGTCAACTCGGCCGGTTCCGGTTAAAATAACCTATCGGCGGTCGGTCCTTGGCAACGGCTACGTTTTCCGTTTCCGAGATATTGATACAACGGAACTCTTTTGCACCGTGAGTGTCCGTGGCTCTACAGTCGGAAAACGATATCGGTTGGATTTAAAACCGAACGAATTCAAAGAAATCGGCGTATTACAAGGATGGGTAGCGTTTCCGGGCGATCGTTGCACGGTTGACGCGGACGGCTTCGCACAAATCAGTGGGCAGATTCCCGAAGTTGTGAACTAGTCCACAGATTATGAGGGCATCCCGGTTCATCGACACTCGAATGATGATGCCATCACGCGATTGCCGCAAGAGTGAGGGGATGTGTTGGCCGCAAATCACCTTCTTGCTTCGTATGGATCGCATCGAGCGGCATTATTTTTTTCGGTTACGGTTACCAGGGGTGGTCGCGCTCGCAGATGGTTTGCACCGTGGCCGCCAGCGCTCGACCCCTGACGAACATCGTCCACCCTTTCACGGCTTTCATGGCATTGACTTCAGACGGCCCAATAGTCACACTGCCGATGCATTTAGGTGAATCAATTCGCACCGATTTTCCGCCGGCTTTGGGTTCTGATCCCATTGTTGCTGATTGCTTGTCTTCTCTTCTTCCTCCCCGGCAATAAGGGAAATAAACCGAATAGCGCTCCCGCGCCGGGCACACCGGAGCCAAGGACCGGGGATGAAATCGTGGCGGCCGGGCAGTTTTTTCATACGGGAACGCGCGTGGTACTGTGGATTGATCCGAACGGTTACGATGCCTACCGCATTTTTCCCCGGTTCACCGGCGTGACAAACGACCCGCCGCAGCTTTACACGGGCATCCATTACAACGTGCGCGACCATGACATGACGCCCGAAGAATTTGCTGAAGTGCAGTCGGGAAATTGGAGCCTGCCGATGCTGCAACGGGTCATTGATGAGTTCGTGATTCACTTTGACGTGGCGGGGACGAGCCGCCGTTGTTTTCATACTTTGCAGGACATACGCGGATTGAGCGTGCAATTTATGCTGGACGTGGACGGAACGATCTATCAGACACTGGATTTGAAAGAGCGGGCGTGGCACGCCACGATTGCCAATAGCCGGTCCATCGGCATTGAAATCGCCAACGTTGGCGCTTACGAATTGACCGAATCAAATCCGTTCGAGGCATGGTATCAGCAGACCAATGGCCAGACCATTTTGACCGTGCCCGATGCTTTCGGCGCGGGCGGCATTTTGACTTCGAACTTTGTCGGTCATCCGGCGCGGCCTGAGCCGATCGAAGGGAACATTCAGGGCAAGGATTTGGTCCAGTATGATTTCACGCCCGAACAATACCAGGCGCTCATCAAACTCACGGCCACGCTTTGCAAAATCTTCCCGAAAATCCGGTGCCAGTATCCAACTAACGATTCCGGCCAATTAATCACGCACAAATTGCCCGACGACGCGCTCACGAATTATGAAGGCATTTTGGGACATTACCACATTCAAACGGACAAAGTGGATCCGGGGCCGGCATTTCAATGGGACACTGTGGTGGATGGAGCGCGGAAGATTTTAGCGGCGGAAGACGCAACCAATTAG
Organism: Limisphaerales bacterium; assembly: GCA_050737335.1. Classification (GTDB taxonomy): domain Bacteria; phylum Verrucomicrobiota; class Verrucomicrobiia; order Limisphaerales; family UBA11358; genus UBA11358. The sequence continues at coordinate 11,751 of JBOHXA010000510.1, forward strand.
GGGATGCCCGTGTTGCGGCAGAATTAAGAGAAATATGGACGGCCACCACGGCAACAGCTAGTATTTGAGACTATGAGTTTCGAATCGTCAAGTCTCTCCAGGATCGCTTCTTGCGCGGCGGCCGCAACTGTTTTCCTGGCATTGTCGTTGAGAGCGGAATTGCCCGTGGATGACGCGTTGCCGATGGTCGGCACCGATGCCCACGGCCACACGTTTCCGGGCGCGACGTTGCCGTTTGGATTTTGTCAGTTAAGCCCGGACACGCGCTGGGGCGGATGGGACGCCTGCGGCGGCTATTATTATCCTGATGATACCATCCAGGGTTTCAGTCACACGCACATTTCCGGAACGGGTTGTACGGCCATGGGGGACGTTTTGGTTATGCCAATGACGGGCGAACTGAACGCGCCGGGAACGTACAAGCCTTTGGATGACCTCCGATTTCGGTCGCACTTCTCACACAAGAACGAGGTTGCGCAACCGGGCTATTACCGGGTGAAGCTCGACACCTACGATATCCTCGCGGAATTGACGGCCACGGCTCATTGCGGAATGCATCGCTATACCTTTCCGGCTTCGTCGCAAAGTCATATCATCATTGATTTGGTTCATGGCATCGGAAACACGCCAAGGACCGCTGAATTGACGGTTGTGAATAAGCATTTGGTGACCGGCTACCGGTGCGTGGACGGGTGGGCGAAAGGCCGTCTGATTTATTTCGCGATGGAAACGTCACGGCCCATCAAACATTTCGGACTTGAACTTGACGGAAAGCCGCTGCCGCCGGGAGCGGCCGACGCGAAAGGCAAAGACGTTCGCGGGCATTTGGATTTCCGCACTTCCAAAGGCGAACAAATCATTTTGCGCGTGGGTCTTTCCCCCACGAGCGTCGAGGAGGCGGAGAAGAATCTCAAAAGAGAATTGCCAAACAACGATTTCGACGCGGTTCGCGAGGCGGCACGGAACATCTGGAACAACAACCTCTCGCGTATTCAAATTGAGGCGTCCAATCCGGACATTCGCCAGACATTTTATTCGTGCCTCTATCACACCATGATCGCGCCGCAATTGTTCAATAATGCAGACGGCACCTATCGCGGCACGGACCGGCGGGTCCATTCCGCAAATTTCCAGGACTATTCAACATTTTCGATGTGGGACATTTACCGGGCGGAAGCGCCGTTGCTGATGCTGACGGAACCGCAACGAATCAATGATTTCATCCAAAGCATGCTGGTGTTTTATCAGCAATCGCCGGAGCACGCTTTGCCGGTTTGGCCGCTGGCCAATTACGAAACCGGCTGCATGATTGCGTATCATTCCATTCCCATCATTCGTGACGCCTATCTCATGGGCTTTCGCGGATTCGATCCCGAATTGGCCTTAAAGGCGATGGTGGATACCGCAATGAACGGGCGCAATCGCCAGGATGAATATCAAAAATATGGTTACATCCCCTGGGTGAAAGACAAGGGGGCGGCCACCTCGCGCACAATCGAGTTAAGCTACGATGACTGGTGTATCGCGCAGATGGCCAAAGACCTCGGCAAAACCGATGTGGCGGATTTGTTTACGAAGCGCTCGGAGTATTACAAAAATGTTTGGGACCCGACGACGCGGTTTTTCCGCTCGAAGCAGGCGGACGGGACATATCATGAGCCATTTGATCCCCGCCAAATGGTGCAGGGCAACAATGCAGCTTCGGGCTATTACACCGAGGCCAACGCGTGGGAATACGCATTTGCGGCCGTCCAGGACGTGCCGGGCATGATACAACTCTACGGCGGTGACCACGCTTTTATCGCCCGTTTGGACGAATTGTTCGACCAGGATTCGTACATGCCCGACTGGCGCGTGGATGCCACGGGATTAATCGGCCAATACGCGCACGGCAATGAACCGGATGAAGCCACGCCTTACCTCTATGCGCTGGCCGGCGCGCCCTATAAGAC